>CAWUOA010000378.1:0-3501 GCA_963923225.1 uncultured Planctomycetaceae bacterium | reverse complement strand
GTTGATCTGGTCGGTCCAGTACAAACACTCGACCGACGCCAGGCTCCTCGTCCTCGCCTCGCACCGCTACGACCCCGCCGACTACATCCGCGAGTACGACGATTACCTCGCCGCCGTCGGGAGTGCGGGATGATTCCGGCGGTCGCATCGGAAGGGGGAGAACGGAGGGATCTCACCCGCCCCGGCTGCACCGCCACGGGAGAGATGACGGTGGCGGCGGCCGGTCTCTCGCTCGTCGCCATCCTTGCGACGGTCGTGACGGCGAGGAAGTCGCTCCATACCGACCAGGTCATCGACGCCGACATCGCGATCCATCTGATCGAAACGGGCCGGCCGCTCTCCTGCTCGTTCGCTTACTCCGTGCCGGGGGAGCCGGCGCCGAGCGGTTGGCCGGTCTACGACCTGGCCCTGGCTGCGTGGTTGAGAGTCTGGGGCGTGACGCCCGCGTCGGTAGCCGCCTTCTATCCGGCGATCGTCGTCGTCGTCTCCCTCTCGGTCTGCTGGTTCCTGGCGCGGAGCCGTCTGATCGTGTCGCCCCGGGTGAGGGTCGCCACCGTCCTGGCGATGCCGCTGCTGCCCGCCGTCGTGTCGGTGTGCGTGAAGGGACGGTACGACGCCATGGGCATGCTCGGGCTCGCCGTGGCATTGCTGGCCCTCGTCGTCGAGGGGGCAGTGGCCCGCTTCGCGCTGCTGGCCGCCGGCGGGGTGACGGTCGGTGCGGGGGGGTTCGACGTCACGCTCGCGAGCGGGCCGTTCGCCGCGATGCTCCTGGTGTGCGCGGGATGGCGCCGATTCCGCGAGGCGGCGGTGTTCCTGGCGTGCGTGGCGGCGGGCCTGGGAGGGGCTTTCGCCAAGATGCATCTCGACGGGACGCTCGGTGACTTTCTGGAGTGCATGCGACTCTCCGGGGTGGACGCCGCGGAGGCTGTCGGGGGGAGGGCCTTCCGACCGCGCGTCGTCGAACCGTACTGGCTGTTCCTCGCGTTGGCGGTCTCGTGGCTCGGGCGGTGTCGGAATGACGCGGTGGAAGCGGTGCCGGCATGGAAGATCGTGACGGTCGCGGTGGGCTCGTCGATCGTCGTGCCGACCTTCATCGGAGCGTTCGGCCACTACTCCAAGGACTACAGGTGGCTGTCGGCGATGCCGCTCCTGGGGTGCGTGGCGGTCGCGGCGTCGTCGGTCCGCCGGCCTGCGGTCCGGTGGGCTCTGCTCGCCGCGATCGCCCTCCCGTTGGCGTCCGGATGGCCGGCCCGGGCACTGTCGCTGGCCTGCGAATGGGACGAGCAGGATTTCGGGCGGATCGACCGATTCGTCGGCGAACGGATCGAGAAGGAAGACGTCGTGTTCGCCAGTTATCCGCTCTACTTCGCCGTCATCGGGCGGGGGGCCGATCGCATGGTGGGGGGCGCATTCCATCGGATGACGGAGGTCCAGAAACGGTCCATCACCGTGGCTTTCCTCTCCGGCCGGGGGAACGGCGCGTCGGCGCTCGATCCGACGACGGAGGAGGCCTTGAAGGGCTTCGGCGGCGAGTGGCACGAGACCGACCGTATCCTCGTGCCGAGGGGCCGGCTGCGGGAATCGATTCCTCCCGCGGTGAAGAACGGCTACTGCTACGAGGTGAGGGTCTTCCGCCGCGGCGACGGCGACACGCGGTGAGGCGCTCGATCCTCGGGCCAGCACCTCGCGGATCACCCGGCCTTGGACGTCGCTGAGGCGGCGCGCGGGGACGCCCGCACCGCGCCAGGAATCACCACCAGCGGTGGAACCACGCGCGGGCTTGCGAGGGCAGGAATCCCCGCCTGCAGTAGAGCCGCAGGGCGCCGACGTTGGTGGCTTGCGTGGCGACGTCCAGCGCCGTGCACCCGCATTCACGCATGTCGGCGATCGCGGCTTCCAGCAGCGCCGCGCCGACCCCCCGCCCTCGATGGTCTTCACCGACCCCCAATAGCCCGAGGCGGCCCCGGCCGCCCGGCGACCGTGACAGGGAGACGTAACCGATCGGCGGATCGCCGCCGCCTCCGCGGGTGGCCACCAGAAGGCCGCCGCGAGTGAAGTCGGCGTCGATCCAGCGCGCGTACAGCTCCGCGGCCTTCGACGGGGAGAACGTCGTGTCCTTGAAGAAGCGGGTGTCCCGGTGGCAGGCCGCGGCAAGGCGCCGCGCTTCCGGCAGGTCGTCTCGCCGGGCGGCGCGTACCGCGACCGAGGCGACGAAATGATCCGTGCCGACCTCCGAACCGAGTTCGAGGGCCAGTTCCTGCTTGAGATCGACGAACCGGAATCCGTGCTCCGCCGCGGTGGCCAGCGTCGTCGGGCAGGCCGCCTCGGCGCAGAAGTAAAGGCACCTGACGCGGTGACGGAGGCACCATGCCTCGATCGCCGCCATCCTGGCTCCGTCGAGACGGTCTCCCGAAACGACCGTGGCCACCGGAAAACCCCAGTGGTCCGTGTCCCACGCGAGAAGCCTGCACGGGGCGTCGGTCACGGGCGGGGCTCCCGATCGGAGCGGATGTTCAGCGATTCCGAGACGTGATACAGCGGGCGGCGCTTCGTTTCCTCGAAGGTGCTGCCGAGGTAGAGGCCGATGACGCCGAGCTGCATGAACAAGAGGCCGAAGAAGAAGCTCATCAGCAGCGCGACGGTGGCCCAGCCCGTCAGAGGGGCCGTGCGGAACACCAGGAAGCGGACTGCGACGACGAGGCCGCACAGCAGGCTGGCCCCGGCGAGCCAGGCGCCGACATGCACCGACAGCACGAGCGGCCTGGTCGTGCTGCCGAGGACGTTCCGCAGGGCGAATCGCAGCAGTGCCCGGAAGGTATAGGCGCTGCTGCCGGCGGGGCGGGCGTCGTGCGGGACGTCGATGGCGGTCTTCCGGAACCCGATCAGATTCATGACCGTCCCGAAGGACCGGTCCCTTTCGCGGTATTGCCGGAAAGCCTCGACCGTCGCCGAATTGCAGACGGAGAAGTTGGCGATGGCGCGATCGACCTTCGTGCCCGTGAGCCAGGCGAGAACCGCTCCGAAGAGATCGCCGGGGAGCGTCTTCGTCCAGGGATCGGTGCGGTCGATCCGACGGGCGAAGACGACGTCGAACCCTTCACGGGCTTTCTCGAGGAGTGCCGGGATGACCTCGGGCCGGTCCTGAAGGTCGCAGTCCATGACGACGACCCAGTCTCCGTCGGCATGGTCGAGGCCCGCGGTCAGGGCGTGATGCTGGCCGCAGTTGCGGCTCAGTCGGATGCCTTTGACGTGGTGGTCGTTCCGGCAGAGTCCGGCGATGACTTCCCAATCCCGGTCGGGACTCCGGTCGTCGACGAACACGATCTCGTAATCGTCGGTGATCTGCCGGAGCGTCGCGGTGAGACGACGGTGCAGCTCGGGGATGCACTCGGCGCAGCGGTAGGCCGGCGTGACGACCGAGACGGTGGGGGATCGGGGCATGGGCGGTGGGAGAACTCGGCGAGTCGGACGGTCGGCGGCGGGCGGCGGGATCCCCTGGAA
>CAWUOA010000377.1:0-3521 GCA_963923225.1 uncultured Planctomycetaceae bacterium | reverse complement strand
GAGGATTGCTGGACCTTCGCCTCGGCGACGGCGATGGACTCGAATCTCCTCATGCAGGGGCTCCTCGCCACCGGCAGCGTCGCCCCGGCGCCGGAGGTGTCGAGTTGGCACCTCTCGACCGCCAACGGCAATCCGAACCAGATCGACCCGGCAAAGGCTTTCACGTCGGCATCGAATTGGGGCGGGTTCGAGTACCTGGCCCTCGGCTACGTGACGCGGGGGGCGGGCCAATGGACGATTCCCGGCAACCACGATCCCTCCCAGGAAGTGACCCTCTTCGGAGGCGGGCCGGTGTCGAACGCCGCCAATCCCGCCAACGTGTTTCCCGCCTCGATCTCGAACTACACCGGTGACGACGCGCTCTTCACCCCCAATCCGATCACGCCGCTGCTGCCGCCGGTGAACCAGCCGACCGCGTGGCGGGTGACGAACGTCACGATCCTCGACCAGGGGTTCTCGAACAACGTCGCCCTCCCGTCCCAGTCAGGGACCGTGACGATCGGGAGCGGCAGCAACGCCACCGATTACCTCACCTATTCGTTCACCCTCGGCGCGGCGGACCCCCAGGTGCAGGCCGTGAAGTCGGCGATCCTCTCCAGCGGCGCCGTGACCACGTCGATGAACTCGCAGGGAAACTTCATCGCTGTCAGTAACCAGGGCGTCGGTCCGGCCCTCAACACGATCGAGTACCAGAACCCCTACGCCGCACCGGGCAACAGCGACCACGAGGTGACCATCATCGGGTGGGACGACACCAAGCAGATCACGGCGGGAGGCACGACGACCACCGGGGCGTGGCTCGTGCAGAACAGCTGGGGCACGAGCTTCTTCACCAACACCCCGGTCGACTACAGCGACGGCACTTTTTGGGCCTCTTACGACGACGCCGTCATCGGCCGGTCGGGCGTGGCGTCGTTCCAATTGGCGTCGATGGAGGGCTGGTCGCAGACGGTCCTGCAGAACGAACTCGGTCCGATGGCCTACGCCGACAACTTCGACGTCGTCGCCGGGGCGGCCTATGACAAGCCCGAGTGGGTCGGCAGCCCGACCGGAATGGCGACGGTGGACGCCTCGAGCGTGATGTCGATCCTCACGCCAGACACGTCAGGCGTGCTCGCGGGGCTCGGCATGGCCACGCAGGTGGGAGGGGTGGACGTCCTGGCGAGCATCTACGACTGGAACGCCACCACGCAGACGTTCGGGACGCTCCTGGGGCAATCGACGTTCACGGACGAGTCGATCGGATTCTTCCTCGGCACGATCGACCCGATCACGCTGCTGGGAGGGAATTCCTACGCCGTCGTCCTCGACTACTCACAGAACGGCAGCCCGCACGCCAAAGCCGCCGGCGTGACGATCGGCGGCTCCGGGCTCAACGGCTACCTCCACGTGAGTGCCGGGCTGTCGTACTACCAGCCCCTCGGGACGAACCAGTGGGTCGACATGAACACGCTCGAGTTCACGTCGTCGTCCACCGACAACTCCCAGGGAGGCGTCCTGTTCCTGAAAGGCTACCTGTCGAGCGTCCCGGAGCTCGATCCGTCGGGGCTCGCCGGTGCGGTGACGGCGGCGCTCGGAGCGCTCGCGCTGGTGGAATCGCGGCGGCGATCGCGGTGAGCGACGGCTACCGCGCCGCCGCCTTCCCGCCGATCACTCCCTTGGCGACGTCGGAGACGTTGTCGTCCTCGTCGTCGGCGAGGCTGGCGAGGGCCTTCTTCGCGTCGGGCGTGCCGAGGCGACCGAGGATGCCCGCCACCTCCATCCGCACCCGGACGTCGTCGTCATCGGCCGCGGCGACGAGCGCCCCCCCGAGCGCCGGATCGATGTCCGGCAGTTCGGCGATCGCCCAGGCGGCGGCGTGGCGGACGTCGGCATCGTCGTCGTCGGCGAGCGCCTTGCCGAGCGTGGCCGACTGTTCCAGGGAGCCGATCGAGCCGAGGGCCGCCAGCGCCGCGGCGCGGGTGTGCGGATCTTTCGCGGAGGCGGCGACCTTCGCCAGGGCCTCCCCGAAACCGGTGGCGGCCTTGCCCCGGTCGCCGATCGTCTCGGCGGCGGCCGCCTGAAGGTCCTCGTCGTCGGACCTGAGGCCCTCGAGAAGGATCGCCCGGGCACGCGGAGCCGGGCGGCCGAGGCTCGAGAGCGCTCCCACCGCGGTCACCCGAACGAAGCGGTCGGCGTCGGCAAGGAGCGTCTCCAGTGCCGGGGCGGCGATCGCCGCGGCGCCGTCGCCGAGCTCGCCCAGGGCCGCCGCGGCCGCTTCGCGCGTCTCCGCATCGGCCGCCCCGAGTGACTTCACCAGTTCCGGTGCCGCGGGAAGCGCCCGGGGGCCGATCTCGCCGCAGGCGTCGATGATCCCCAGACGCACGTCGGCGTCCTTCTCCTGGCCGAGCGCGGCGACGAGGGCCCCGGTGGCCCCGGCCGCGTCGGGCCCGATCGCAGCCAGCGCCCGGGCAGCGGCGCCGCGGACCATCGTGTCGCCGTCGGTGAGAACCTTGGCCAGTGCCTGAGTGGCGTCGCGGGCGTCGGGGCCGATCGCAGAAAGCGCCGCGGCCGCCGCGGCGCGGACGAGCGCCGCGGAATCGCCGAGCAGGCGGGCCAGCTCGCCCGTGGCCTGCCGGCTTTCGGGGCCGATCGCCGCCAGCGCCGCCGCCGCCGCCTCGCGCTCGATGGCGGACTTCGACCGCAGAATCCTGGCCACCGTCGGCACGGCGGACTCCGCGGCGGGGCCGTAGTCGGCAAGCGCCACGAGCAGGGCGGCGCGGGTGTCGGGGTCGGCGGCCTTCGTCGCCGCCCGGCCCAGCGCGTCGATGCAGTCGTCGATCGTGTCGTCGTCACCGACCGGGCCGATGGCGCCCAGCGCCGTCGCGGCGGCGCGGACGAGCGCCGCGTCGTCGGAAGCCACCAGCGGCAGGAGGGCGGCCGCCGCCGGAGCGAAGTCCGCAGCGGTGTCGTCGTCGGCCCCGGCGGTGCGGTCGGCGAGCGCCGCGATCGACAGCGCCGCGACGAGCCGGCTCTGCGGCTGGTCCGATCCGAGGGACGTGACGAGGCTCTCGAGCGCCCCCTTCGCGTCGTCGGCCACCGCGAGGGCCCGCAGGGCGGCGAGTCCCGCCGCCGGTTCGGCGGCGCGGACCGGCGGAAGGAGGTCGCCGGTCGCGACGAGCAGGGCCAGGGCCGGGGGGAAGGGGAGAAGGAGCGTGCGGAGGGGGGAGCGGCTTCTCACTTGCGGTGACCTCCGTGGGAGTGGGAGTGGCTGTGCGAATGGGAATGCGAATGGGAGTGCGAGTGGTGCGACGACGAGCCGTGACCGCCGGCGCCCGCACCGCGCCGGCCGGCGGATCGCGCGCCTGCCGAGGGATGGGCGCCGGCGTGGCTCGAGGAGTGGTGGCTCGACGAGTGATGCTCGTGCGAATGATGATGCGAGGAGTGGTGTGAATGGGAGGAACTGCCGCCATATCCGCCGTAGCCGCCCCCCCAACCGCCGCCGACGCCGGCCTGTCTCTTATACACATCTGACGCTGCCG
>CAWUOA010000376.1:0-3551 GCA_963923225.1 uncultured Planctomycetaceae bacterium | reverse complement strand
CTCCCATCCGTCGGCTCCGGCCGCCACCGTTCCCGTCGCCGACCCGATCCCGCTGCGGCGGGTGCTGGTGAGCGTCTACGACAAGGCGGGGCTCGACCTCCTCGCCACGGCCCTGAAGAAGGGGGGCGTGGAGGTGGTGAGCACCGGCGGCACCGCCCGGGCGCTCGAGTCGTACGGCCTGCGCGTCGTCGACGTCGCCACGGTCACCGGCTTCCCCGAGATCCTCGACGGCCGGGTGAAGACGCTCCATCCGAACATCTTCGCCGGCCTCCTCTACCGCCGCGACCGGCAGGACGACATCGACGTCGTCGCCGGCCACGGCATCGGCCCGATCGACGCCGTGATCGTCAATCTCTATCCCTTCGAGGCGGTCATCGCCCGCCCCGACGCCACGCCGGCGGAGGCGATCGAGCTGATCGACATCGGCGGCCCGAGCCTGGTCCGCGCCGCGGCGAAGAACCATGCGTTCACCGCGGTGGTCACCTCTCCCGACCAGTACGCCGACCTGGCGGCGATGATCGAGCGGGGGGGCACGACGCTCGCCGACCGCCGCCTCCTGGCGGCACGGGCCTTCGAGCGGACCGCTTCCTACGACGCCACCATCGCCGCCTGGATGGGCCGCCACGCCGGCCTCGTGGCCCCCGCCACGGCGCCCGTCGCCCCTTCGCCCGCGGTCGACGACGGCGACGCCGCCGCCCCGCTGCCGGCCCGGTTCTCGCTGTCGCTCGAGGAGCGGCAGTCGCTGCGCTACGGCGAGAATCCGCACCAGTCGGCGGCGCTCTACGCGCCGGTCGGATCGCGCGTCGGCCTGGCCGGGCTCCGCCAGCTCTGCGGCAAGGAGCTCTCCTACAACAACCTCCTCGACCTCGACGGCGCCACGCGTCTGGTCGGGCTGCTCGAGGGGCCGGCGGCGATCGTCGTCAAGCACACCAATCCCTGCGGCGCCGCGGCGGGCGACACCGTCTCGGCCGCCCTGGCCACGGCGATGGCGGCCGATCCGACGAGCGCCTTCGGGTCGATCGTCGCCGTCAACCGCCCCTTCGACCTGGCGTGCGCCGAGGTCCTCTGCCAGCCGGGATTGTTCGTGGAGGTGGTGGCGGCGCCGGCCTTCGATCCGGCCGCCGTCCAGCTGCTCACCACGAAGCCGACCTGGAAGGCGAGCGTGCGCCTGGTGGAGGTGCCCGCGGGCGATCCGTGGGAGCCGACCTACGGCCTCGAACTGCGGAGCGTGGCGGGGGCGCTGCTCGCGCAGCGGCCCGACGTCTGCTGCGACGACGCCGCTGCGTGGAAGGTGGTGACGAAGACCGCCCCTCAGGCGCACCTCACCCCCGCGCTCGACTTCGCCTTCACCGTCGTCCGCCGCCTGACGAGCAACGCCATCGCCGTCTGCCAGGGGCCGAGCCTCGTCGGCGCCGGCATCGGGCAGACCAGTCGCGTCGACGCCACGAAGATCGCGCTCGAGAAGGCGGGGTCCCGGGCCCGCGGCGCCGTCCTCGCCTCCGACGCCTTCTTCCCCTTCGCCGATTCGATCCCGCTCATCGCCAAAGCCGGCGTGGCGGCGATCATCCAGCCGGGGGGATCGAAGCGCGACGCCGAGGTGATCGCCGCGGCCGACGAGGCGGGGATTCCGATGGTGTTCACCGCCCGCCGCCACTTCAGGCACTGATGACATTCGCGGCGCGGGGGTTCGATCGCGAGGAGGCCGCCCTGCCGGCGGCGTGACGTGGCCACGATCCTGGACAGAATCGTCGAGCGGAAACGGCGCGAGGTGCAGGCCGCGGAGGCCCGCGAATCGACCGCCGACCTGCGCCGTCGCCTCGCCTCCGCCCCGCCGCCACGCGACTTCTTCGCCGCGGTGTCGCGGCCCGGGGCCATCCGGCTGATCGCGGAATTCAAGCGGAAGAGCCCGTCGGCCGGCGAGATCCGCCCCGGAGCCACCGTCGAGGAGGTGGTGCGGTCCTACGATCGCGCCGGCGCCTCGGCGCTCTCGATCCTCACCGACGGCGAGGGCTTCGGGGGCTCGCTCGAGGATCTCCGCGCCGCGCGGGCCGCGGTGCCACTGCCGATCCTGCGGAAGGAGTTCGTGGTCGACGTCCGGCAGGTGGTCGAGGCGCGCGTGTGGGGGGCCGACGGAGTGCTCCTCATCGCCGAGTGTCTCGACGACTGCCATCTGCGGAGCCTCTACCGCGAGATCCTCGACCTCGGCATGACGCCGCTGGTGGAATTGCACGACGAGGCGCATCTTCCGCGCGTCCTCGATCTCGGCGCCACGCTCGTCGGCATCAACAACCGCGACCTGAAGACGATGACCACCGACCTGGGCCATGTCCTCCGTCTGCGTGACCGCGTCCCGGAGGAGTGCACGCTCGTCGCCGAGAGCGGAATCCGCTCGCGGGCCGAGGTTCGCCGCCTGGAGGCGGCCGGCATCGGGGCGATGCTCGTGGGGGAGTCGCTCCTCAAGAGCCCCGATCCCGGCACGGCCGCCGCGGCGCTGCTCTCCGACGACTGACGGCCGTCACTCCGCGGCGTCTTCGGTCTTCGCTGCATCGGGGGCCGACGGGTCGCCCGCTCCCTCCGCGTTCGCCGTCTCCGCAGACGCCGCCCCGGCCGCGTCGGCCGCCGCCTTCTGTCGGCGGACGAATCGGTAGCCCATCCCGCGGACCGAGAGGAAGTGCACCGGCCGGGAGGGATCCCCCTCGAAGTATTTCCTCAGGTTGAGCATGAAGGTGTCGATGGTCCGCGTCGCCGGCGGCCGGGCCATCCCCCACACCCGCTGCAACAGCTCGCTCCGCGACACCACCTTCCCCTCGTGGTCGACGAGGTAGCGGAGGAGCTTCATCTCGAGGTTCGTGAGGCGGACCGGGCTTCCCTGGGCCTTCGCCTCCCAGGTGTCGAAGTTCACCTCCGCCGAGCCGAAGCGGTAGACGGCCGGATCGGCCGCGGCGGCGGCGATCGTCCCCTCGGCCGCGGGCACGTGTGCGGATCTGGCCGACGGCGCCCGTCTGGAGACGAGGCTCCGCACCACCGAGATCAGCTCGGCCAGGTCGAACGGCTTCTGCAGGTAGACGTCGGTGCCGGCATCGAAGCCGCGGATCCGGTCCTCGACGAGCGTCCGCGCGGTGAGCATGACCACCGGCACGTCCGACCCGCCCGCCCGGATCCCCTCGCAGACGGCGTATCCGCTCATGCCCGGGAGCATGAGGTCGAGGATCACCAGATCGAAGGCGGGGCCGTCGCCGGCCAGTCGCGAGAGCGCCGCCTGGCCGTCGCCGACGGTCTCCACCTCGAAGCCCTCGGCCTCGAGGTTGAACTTGATCCCGATGGCGAGGTGGGCCTCGTCCTCGACGACGAGTATGCGTGGCATCGGCAGGGCCCGAGCGGGGAGGGGGGCGAACACCGCCATTCTACCGTCGACGCCTCCGGGCTTCGTCGATCTCCCCGCGGGCCCGCTGCACGGGGCGTCTCCGACTCAGGGCACCGCGAGCGCCATGACCTCGTCCCGCGTGAGCCGCTCTTTCGGCTCCCGAGGGATCGTGCCGACGAGGCACGCC
>CAWUOA010000375.1:0-3566 GCA_963923225.1 uncultured Planctomycetaceae bacterium | reverse complement strand
CCCACAAACTCCGCGCCATGCTCCAGTGCGTCCACGACTCGCGCCACGAGGCGCCCGAGCTCGAGCGTGCCGACTGGCCCACGCGGTGGAGCGACTGGACTCCTCCGGGGGGACCGGCCGGCTGGACGAGCGAAGACGGCGGCAAGTCGTTCGCCGCCGACCCTTCCCGGACCGCCGTGCTCCGCTACCGCCACTACCTCGCGGCGCCCGACGACTGGGACGCCATCCTCGCCGGCGAACGCGTCGACGGGGAGCTCGTGCCGCAACTGGTCGACGACTTCCAGCCCTACAACGCCATGGCGACCCGCTCGCACTGGGTGGGCGATCTGGCCGTCGAGGCCCGGCTCGAGAACCGGGCCGAGGGGGGGCGCGTGACGTTCGACTTGGTCGAGGGGGGGCGGCGCCACGAGGCCCGCCTCGACCTCTCGAGCGGCGTCGTCGAGCTGGCCAGCCCCTTCCTCGACGGCACTCCGCGGGCGACCACGCGCGTCCGCGGCAAGGGGGCCTGGACGATCCTCTTCGCCAACGTCGACGACGAGCTGTCGCTGTTCGTCGACGGCACCCGGATCGCGTTCGACCGGGCGCCCGAGTGGACGACGCCGATCGGCGCCGCCGAGGCGGCCCGGCCGACGCGCGACGAGCCGCGGCCCGGTGATCCCGCCCCGCTCGACCTCGCCCCGGCGGGGATCGCCGCCGACGGCGCGGCGGTGCGCGTCTCGGCGATCCGCCTCCTCCGCGACATCTTCTACATCGGCGCCCACGACATCAGCGCCATGGGGGGGATGATCGAGAAGCCCCGTCTCGACTTCCCGCTCGAGGCCGACCAGTTCTTCGTCCTCGGCGACAACTCCGCCGCCAGCAAGGACAGCCGGCTGTGGCTCGAGGGGCACCACGTCGACCGCAACCTCGTCGTCGGCAAGGCCCTCTCCATCTTCTGGCCGCACGCCGTCTCCCCCTCCTGGGCCTATCCGCTGCGGTTCCGGATCGGGGGAAACCCGGTCGAGTTGCGATTGCCCTCGTGGCCGAACTTCGGGAGGATTGGCCCGGTGCGATAGCCTCTTTCAGGCTCACGGAGGAGCCAGATGCCGCTCTTGGAAGTCAAGGGACTGGAGAAGACCTACGGCCGCCGCAAGGTGGTGGGCGGCGTCGACTTCCACGTCGAGGCGGGGGAGATCGTCGGCCTCCTGGGCCCCAACGGCGCCGGCAAGACGACCAGCTTCCGCATGACCTGCGGGATGGTGATCCCCGACGCCGGCCACGTCCTCCTCGACGACGAGGAGATCACCGACTGGCCGATGTTCAAGCGGGCCCGCGACGGCGGCATGGGCTATCTGGCCCAGGAACAGAGCGTGTTCCGCAAGCTCTCCACCGAGCAGAACCTGCTGGCGATCATGGAGCTGGTGGGGATGAACCGCAAGCAGCGCCGCGAGCGCTGCGAGCAGCTCCTCGAACAGTTCTCCATCACCCACATCCGCAAGTCGCGGTCGGGCTCGCTCTCCGGCGGCGAGAAGCGGCGTCTCGAGATCGCCCGCTGCCTCGTCACCAATCCCCGCATCATCCTCCTGGACGAGCCCTTCACCGGCATCGATCCGGTGACGATCCACTCGATCCAGAAGATCATCGTCAAGCTCCGCGACGACGGGATCTCGATCCTCATCACCGACCACCGCGAGCGCGAGACGCTGGCGATCACCGACCGCAGCTACGTCATCCGGGCCGGCACGGTGCTCTGCCACGGCACCGCCGACGAGGTCCTCAACAACCCCGACGCCAAGAAGTACTACTTCGGCGAGTCGCCGGTGACCTCCGCGCCGCCGATCGGCCCGTCGAGCCAGAGCCTGCCCCTGGGAGGGCAGGGGGGGCAGGATCTCCCCCCGTCGGGCGGCCAGGCGGCCTGACCGTGGCGGGCGTCAGTCCTTCTTCTCCCAGACGCGCATCGCGTCGGGCGAGCCCTGCGCCCGCACGCCGTTGTCACCGAGGATCGTCTCCGTGGCCGCCACCGCCTCCGCGCGCGGCAGCACCAGCGGCATCGCCAGCGTCCCGGTGAACTCGATCGTCACGAACTCCCCCTCCGCGTCGCGCAGGAGCGTCACGAGATGGAGGAGGTTCTCGACCTTCCGGCCGTCGATCGTGGCCACGACGCCCCCGGCCGGGTTGCCGTAGCCGCGCGAGAGGGGATGGGGGAAGAGGGGCGAGCAGACGACGACCAGCTCCTCGCCAGGGAAGGCCGGGCCGTCGAGGAGACGCGTGAGGAGCGGATTGCCGCGGCTGGCCAGGAACGCCGCCATCTCCCCCGACTGCATCGCCCCGCGGGCGTATTGGCTCGTGGCCGCGGAGAAGGCGACCGGGCCGTAGATGAAGAAGCGCGGGTAGTCGCCGACGAGCGGGGGCAGGACGAGGGGCACGACGCGCGTCGTGGGCACCGAGAGCGTCTTCTCCGCTCCGCCGCGCAGCACCGTCACAGGCACGCGGCCGTTCTCCGTCGCCCGCTGCACCATGGCGAGGCAGGAGAGCCGCGGCGTGCCGGCGAGCGACACCATCCCCTGGTTGTCGACGCGCTCGCCGCCGAGCCGGGTGATCACGTCCCACTTCTCGAGCCGGTTCTCGGGATCGTCGCCGAAGGGCGAGTCGACGAGCACCCCGGTCGTCCCCTTCGGCACGCCGTGCGAGGCCCGCAGCGCCGGATTCTCGAGGTTCCACGCCGTGATCGGCAGCCGCGGCTTGCCGTCGTAGGTCCCGTCGGCGACGTCCCCGAGGAACAGCTCGATCTCCTCGGTGGGGATGATGTAGCCGATGTTCTGCGCGTTCCGCAGATGGCTGAACACGAGGCCCACGAGCTTCTCGCCGCTCACCGCCGGCCCGCCGCTGTTGCCCGGATTGATGGCCGCGTCGACCTGGATCCGCAGGGCGGGCGCGTCGAAGCGGCTGTCGACGAAGTCGATCCGCGACACGATCCCCTTGGTGATGGAGAGGTTCGTCCCGCCGGTGGGGTAGCCGTAGGCGAGGACCGTCTCCTCCAGGGCGGGGAGCTCGCGCGACCGGGGCAGCGGCTCGCGGCCCTCGAAGATCGTCTCGTCGTCCACCTCGAGCAGCGCCAGGTCGATGCCGGTGCCGAGGGCCACCACCTTCGCCCCCACCTTCGTACCGGTGCCGTGGGCCTGCACCTGGATCTCCCCGGCGTAGGCGACGACGTGGGCGTTGGTGAGGATCCGCTTCCCCTCGATGACGATCCCCGTGCCGGTGGCCTCGGTGGGGGCCTGCTTCGTCCAGGGGCGGGAGAGGTCGGGGGCGCGGATGGTGGCGAAGACCTGCACCACCGTCCGCTCCACCCGCGCCTGGACCGCGGCGTCGACCGGCTCGGGCTGGGCCGCGGGGGCCGCGGGCGGCTGGCCCGACGGTGCGGTCTCCGGCTTCGCGGGAGCGGGCTCGTCGGCGCGGAGGGCGCCGGCGGCGAGAACGATCGCGACGGCCGCCGACAGGGCGTGCCGGCACACGGAGCGGGTGGGTGTGTTCATGGGGACCATTGGACTCCGGCGGGCCGGTCGCTGGCCAGAGGGGATTCGTCC
>CAWUOA010000374.1:0-3575 GCA_963923225.1 uncultured Planctomycetaceae bacterium | reverse complement strand
ATGGACACTTCCGGGACGGCGGGATCGGGTGGAGGCAGGATACGGAGAACAGGGAAGGCGATCGAAAACGGACGGCGGCCGCGATGGGATCCGGGGGCGATCGCCTCCCATCGACACGCGATCGGACCGCGCCAAGAACCGCGCCAAGAGATGGCCTGCGTCGGCACCGCACACGAAGGAACTGTACGGAGCGGCAGGCATACCGGCCCGAGGGCAGTCGCCCCGCCGGTATCTCGATGGCTCGCGGATGACGACCGACCGGACCCAGGCAACCAGAGCGGGTGATGGGATTCGAACCCACGACAACCACGTTGGCAACGTGGTGCTCTACCAACTGAGCTACACCCGCGAATCTCGCGCCCCGCGAACGGGGCCACGCATCCTACCGCGCCGCCGGTCACGAATCACCATCGAATTCGACCGGTTTCGCGATTCCCGGATTCCCGGCAGACTACGGCCGAACGGAACGGTTCGGACGGGCCTGGCGACCCCGGTGCGTGAATCGGGGGATTATAGGGGGACGGGAGGGTGCCGCAAGGTCGGTCCGGGTAGAATGGCCGCTCCGGCCTTCGACGGGGTCGATGCCGCCGCCGGGCCTGCTTCCTGCGACGCCGCACGAGGGCGAGGGGGCCGTGTGTTCGTCCATCTGGTGATCGTGGAGCCGGAGTCGCGCCGCGGCCGGCACAAAGTCCGGCTCCCGCTCCTCGTCGGGCGCTGTCCGGAGGCCAAGTTCCGCATCCAGCAGGAGCGGGTGAGCCGGCGTCACTGCGAGCTCTCCGCCCTGGACGGGCTGGTCCAGCTCAGGGATCTCGGCTCCCGCAACGGCACGCTGCTGGGGGGGGTCCGGGTGCCGACCGACGACGCCATCCCCGTTCTCCCCGGGGCGGTCGTGCAGGTGGGGACCCTCTCCTTCGTCGTCGAGTACGACCCCCTCGCCGAAACCCCCACCGTCGCCAAGCCGCCGGCACCCTCGGCCAGTTCGCCGACCCTCGCGCTCTCTCCGGCGGCGGACGGCACCGGTGAGGTGGACGTGGAGATTCGCTGCGACTCGGGCGCCTCCTGGCCGGGAATGGCCGGGCCCACGGCGGCCGCCCCACCGCGCGACACCGACGACGGTGACGAACTGCAGCGCTTCCTCGAGGGGCTCTCTTGACGCATCGTCCCGTCAGGGCGCGGCCGCGGGGCGGCGTTTCCCCTTCTGGGGCGGCGTGAGCGGATTGGCGAGAGTCACCTTGATGCTCGAGGCGAGGAGCTGGTTCTCCTGCACGAGCTTGCCTTCGAGCTCGACGCCATCGCCGACGCTCGCCACGGCCAGGTTGGGGGTCCGTACCTCGAGCTCCGCCTCGGGCGCCAATTCGATCTCGAACCGGTCGCGGCCCACCTGCACCACGAAGCCGTCCCCGTCGGCGCTCTTGATGAATCCGGCGACGAGATAACTGCCGGCCGGCCGCTTCCCCGCCGGTCGCCGGGCCTTCGGTTCGGCGCCGCCGATGCCCGCGGCCGTCACTCCCGGCGTCCCCCCTCCCGGAAAGGTCACCTTGTCCACCGGCTGGGACACCTTGCCCGTGTCGTCGAGCTCCACGGCCACCTGGACGAACTGCTTCGGCGCGAGCATCTCCCGCGCGGCGGTGCCGGTCAATTCCACGGTGGCGTCGGGAGCCCGCGCCACCCACAGCTCCCTGCCCGAGGAGAGGAGCTTGACCTGCATCCCCCCCGGCCCGATGCCGTGGATCGTCCCGGTCCTGTCGCCCGGGGGGAGCACCGCCGGCTCCTGTGCCGCCGACGGCCGCCCGGCGTGGACAAGCCCCACCGCCAGGACCAGCACCGCCGTCCGCCAAGCCCCGCCCCGACGCTGCCCCCGGAGGAGGTTCGCGTCCCCGATGCCCTGCCGATCGCCTGCCATTGGTGATTGCTCCCCGGCGAGATCACACTACACCCCGGGAATCACTCTACACGCCCCCGCCACTTCCGCCGACCATTCGCCATGGCAGCCCCCTCCCGCCGCGTCACCGTGCTCGATCTGGCCGCCGCCAAACGCGAACGGCGCCGGCTGACGATGGTCACGGCCTACGACTGGACCAGCGCGCGGCTGGTCGATGCCGCGGGGATCGACTGCGTGCTGGTCGGGGACAGCGTGGCGATGGTGGTCGCCGGCCGCTCCTCGACGATCCCGGCCACGCTCGACCAGATGATCTACCACGGCGAGATCGTCTCCCGGGCGGTGGAGCGGGCGATGGTGGTGGTGGATCTTCCCTTCCCGTACCAGCACCTCGGGGTGCGCGACGCGGTCGAGGCCTGCGCCCGGCTCCTCAAGGAGACCGGCTGCCAGGCGGTGAAGCTCGAGGGGACCGCGGGCCAGGCCGACGTCATCGCCGGGATCGCCGCGGCGGGAATCCCGGTCATGGGACATGTCGGCCTCCGACCGCAGGCCGTCCACCAACTCGGCGGCTATCGCATGCAGCGCGACCTCGACATCCTCCAGGCGGACGCCCGCGCCGCGGCCGACGCCGGGGCCTTCGCCGTGCTGATGGAATGCATCCCCGCGGAGGCGGCCCGCACCATCACCTCCACCCTCGACGTTCCCACCTTCGGGATCGGGGCCGGCCCGGAATGCGACGGCCAGGTGCTCGTGTTCCACGACCTCGTGGGCCTGTCGCTCGACCGGGTGCCGAAGTTCGTCCGGGCCTACGCCGACGCCAAGTCATCGATCGCCGCCGCCCTCGACGCGTTCCGAGCCGACGTCGCCGGGGGCACCTTCCCGGGCCCGGCCGAAACGCGCGGCTGAGCTCCCGTTCCCGCGATCATTCCCGTGGGGCCACCGGGCCCGACCAGGAGACTCCCCGTGATCTTCACCGGATTCGTGAACGGCCCGCTCACCGTCCTGGCAGGGGTGGCCGTGGCGGTGGCGCTGGTCTCCCTGCTGCAGCGATTCTTCGATCAGCGCACGCTCGCCGCCTCCCACGGCACCACCGGCAACCTCCTGGCCGTCGTGGGAACGCTCTACGCGGTGATGCTCGGCCTGGTCGTGGTCGACGCGATGGTGCGCTTCGAGCGCGCCATCGACGTGGTGCAGGCCGAATCGACGGCGCTGGCCGACATCCACATCATGGCCGAGCGGCTTCCGGAGCCGTTCGGGTCGCGGGTCAAGGGCGCCTGCCGCGACTACGCCGTGGCGGTGGTGGAGACCGAGTGGGAGCGGCTGGCGGAACGGGGGGAGCCGAGCATCGAGGCCCGCCGCGCCGGGCTGCGCGTCCTGCGGTCGCTCGACGGCTACGAACCGGAGACCGAATCGCAGAAGGCCCTCTATCCGATGATCGTCCAGGAGATGCAGGCCGCCTGGGACCACCGCCGCGAGCGGATCGCCACCGCCCATTACGGCGTGCCTGCCGTGGAGTGGGTGGCGCTGCTGCTGGGGGCGCTGGTGACGGTGACGCTCGGGGGGCTGTTCCCCTTCGGCCACTTCCGCTTCCACCTCCTGGTGACGTCGCTGGCGGCGCTGGTGATGGTCCTGAATCTGTATCTGGTGTCGCTCTTCGGCTACCCGTTCAGCGGCGATCTGCGCGTCTCGGACCTGC
>CAWUOA010000373.1:0-3578 GCA_963923225.1 uncultured Planctomycetaceae bacterium | reverse complement strand
GCTTCGCCGACGGCCACGTCGACACCATCGCCACCGACGTCGATCCGGCCGTCTACTTCGGCCTGGTCACCCGCGCCGGCCAGGAGACGAAGGGCTTGGAGTGAGCGGACGACGCCTCAGCGGCCCGCTTGCCGCCGGCGAGTCGCGAAGCGTCGGAGGTAGGAGAGGACGATGGCCCGCTCGGCGGCCCCATCGGCCGGCGGACGCGGTTCGTGGAGCGGGCGCTTTCCCAGGATGATGTCGGTGATGCGGTCGATGCCGGCGTCCTTGCCGTAATCGAGCTGCGAGGGGATGTCCGCGCGATAGGCCACACGTCCCCGGTGCACACCGGGCCTGCGAATCCGTCGGCTGGTGACGCTGGCCCCTTGGAAGCCGTCCCAGGCGTACCGCAGCGCGCCGGTGGCGATCGCGATCTCGTCGGCCGATTCGCCCCCCTCGAACGCCTCATCGAGGAGGCCGAGAAAATGGTCAGGGGTCTCCGCGGACCGCACCCAGGGCATGCCGTGGTAGCGGCACTCGTCCGCGACGATGACCGGTTTCCCCAGGGCCGCGGCCTCGATGCCGGTGGTCGAACCGTACGTCGTCGCCAGGGTGCAGGCGTCGATGAAGGCATAGGTGTCGATCCGGCTCTTCGGCGGAACGACGCACACACGATCCGAGACACGGCGGATCCCCTCCACGTCTCTCCCGGTGAGTCCGCGCCCCAGTCTCGCCGCGTTGTACTCCCACGAGGCCTTGCTCGTGTTGGGATGGAATCGCACCACCACCTTCCGGTCGGCGGACGCGGAGGCCCAGTCGATGACCGCCGCGACCCACTCGTGCTGCTCCGCGAAGACCCGATTCCGGTTCCCCGCCGACACGAACTCGTCGTCGGAGCTCGTGAGCACGGCCACGAAGCGGTCGCCGGGCTCGAGACCCGCGGCCGCCAGCGTGGACTTGCTCCGTCTCCGTGGTGGGGCGAACGACACCGTGCCGAGATTCTTCCCGGCGCGGCGGTCGGTGACCCAGCGCACCGCCGCCTTGGCCTGGCTCGGCGACAGCGGCCGGTCGGCGTTCCGCAGGGCGGAGGCCCGCAGCCCCTGGTAGTCGCAGCACCGCTCGTTCTCCCAGAGGAGGAGCGAGTTGTACACCGCGCCGCGCTCGTGACAGACGACGCGGATTCCCCGCTCGCGGGCCACCTCGAACGCCACGCGGGGCAGCGACATCCGACCGTTGAAGAGCCAGAGGACGTCCGGCCGCATCGTGTCGATCAACCGCTGGCACGCCAGCAGCGTCACGGCCGCCCCCTCCAGGTATTGCCGGTACACCACCCGGAAACGCGGATCGGCGTCCAGGTCGAGCCTCGAGAGGCGGAAGTGGCTGAACATCGATCCTTCGCACCACGAGCCCAGCGGCTTGCCACGGAACTCGGCGGAACGCAGCCCATCCTCCGGAAGCGACGCCGCCCACCGTGTCGCCTCCTCGCGCTCGCGCGGCTCGAGCGACCGCGACAGCCATTCGAAGGGGTGGCGCATGATGCGCGCGTGGAGCGTCGTGCGGTTCTGGCAGACGAGACACCGGTCGAAGGGGCGTTCGTTCCGCTCCCAGAACAGATCGCACATCGGCGATGCGGCGTCGCAGAACACCAACCGCGTTTCGCACCCGCGCCGCTCGAGGGCCCGCAGGACGGTGATCTCCCAGGTGGAATGGATGCCCCACATCGCGTACGGGCTGAAGCACAGCACGCGCTGCGACTCCCGGGGCTCCGGGATCGGCGGATCGGGGGCGCGTCCCTCCCGTTCGGGAAACTCGTAGAGGATCGCGTTCCCGGCCGTCATCAGCCGGGTGCCGAAAAGATGGCCCGGGGCCTGCAGCAATCTCCGCAAGCGTCCCGCCGCGCGGGAGCCTCGCCCGGCGTTCGGCCCGCCGCTCATGGCAGGCGCACGCCGCTGGGGAGGGGCGCGATGGCCTCCGCCCCGGCACGCACCGACGGGGGCGTCAGAGAGCCGGCGGGGGTGGGGCCACCGGCGTGCCGGCGTTGATCGCCTCCCCGCCTACGCATGGCTCGCCTCGAGCGCCGCACGATGGTGTTCGATGAGGTCGCGCAGTCCTCGTGCGAACCCGACCCGGGGCTCCCAGCCGAGCAGGTCTCGAGCCTTGGCGGACGACACCCGGGCGGGCGAGATGTCTCCCGGCCGCGGGGCCCCGAAGGTCAGCGCCGTCGGCGCCTCGGCGACGATCATCTCCGCGAGGTCCCGGATCGTGACCGTCTCGTCGGCGACGATGTTCATCACCTCGTTGCGGAGGTCACTGCGGGCGGCGTCGAGGAAGGCTCGGCCGATGTCCGAAGCGTGGGTGAACTGGCGATGCTGGAGTCCGTCTCCGCTGACGGTGATCGGCTCGCCGCGCAGCGCCCGCTTGATGAACACCGAGAAGACGGAATTGTCCCGCATCCCGGTACCGTAGGCCGTTCCGAGACGCAGCGCCACCACGGGGAGGTCCCGCAGTCGGTCGTACGCGAAGAGCATCCGCTCGCCGGCGAGTTTGGTGATGTTGTAGGGATGATCGGGATCGGTGGGATGCCGTTCGTCGAGCGGCTCGTAGCTGGGATGGCCGTAGACCTCCCAGGTGGAGGCGTACACGACGCGCCGAACGCCTTCCGCCACGCAGGCCTCGGCGAGATTGGTCGTCCCGACGACGTTGGCCTCCGCCGCGAGCCAGGGCTTCGTGGCGGCGAGGTAGACGTCCCCCACTCCCGCGAGATGGAGCACCGCATCGGCGCCTCGGAAGGCGTCGCGCAGGTCATCGATCGACGAAAGGCACCCCCTCGCTTGGCGGGCACCCGCGGCGGCGAGGTCCCCACCGATGGGGGCCGCGTCGAACACGACGCACTCGTGCCCCGCCTCGAGCACGGTCTCGGCCACGTGCCTGCCGAGAAAGCCGGCGCCGCCGGTCACCACGATCCTCATGGGACTCACCACGCTGGATTCCCCGCTTGACTCGGCGTGCCGGCACGTCTTGCGTGTCGGACAGAAACCGCCGTCGAGGCAGAAAGATACCAACTCGAAAACCACCGTGAATACCCCCAACACTGTAGTGGTCGCAGGCCGGGGCCCGAATCCCTCCATCGGGCGACCTGCGCCCGACCGGCATCGCGGTCCCAAGCAAGCGGGACGGAGTTCCATTCAATACCGAAAGAATGTTCGGCCTCGGCGTCGAATATTTAGGTTGTGCTTGCTTCGAGGGAACGCGGTCGGCCGGATGCAGTCGTCGATCGAAGCACCTCGTCGGCGTCCGCCGGTCCTCGCGGCGAGCAGTCCCTTGAGCGTTTTGACGGTGTCTGTGTAAATATTTGAGGGATCCTTCCCGCACTCTCCGGCGACGCCGCGGCGTCGACCACCATGACCGCTCCCCGCGTGACGGTGTACGTTCCGTGCCGTAATTACGGGCACTTTCTCAGGGAGGCGCTCGACAGCGTCGTGGCTCAGAGTCTCCCCGACTGGGAACTCATCGTTTTCGACGAGGGGTCGACCGACGACACGCTGGCGATCGCCTGCGAGTTCCGTGACGCCCACCCCGACCGCGTCCGCGTGGTGTCC
>CAWUOA010000372.1:0-3629 GCA_963923225.1 uncultured Planctomycetaceae bacterium | reverse complement strand
TCTGGTCGGTCAATGGTCGCGGGCGACGATCCACGAAGCGAGCGAGCGGAGGTCGTCGGCCCGGGCGGAGAAGGGGGCCAGCGCCCCCACCGCCTCGGCGGCGAGTGCGGAGGCACGGTTGCGGCTCTCCTCGATCCCGAGCACGCCCGGGAAGGTGAGCTTCCCGCGTTCGGCATCCTTGCCGACGCGCTTGCCGATGGTGGCCTCGTCCCCCTCGGCGTCGAGGATGTCGTCGGCGATCTGGAAACAGAGCCCGAACGCCCGGCCATAGGCGTCGAGCGCCGCGAGCGCTTCCTCGTCGGCGCCGACGGCGAGCCCGCCGAGCGCCAGCGCCGCGCGGAAAAGGACCCCCGTCTTCCGGCGGTGGATCCGCTCCATCCATGCCACCTGGTCGTCCGCGGCGCCGCGGGGGCGTTCGGTCTCCAGCCAGCCGCGTTCGGCGGCGAGGTCGTCGGACTGCCCCCCGACGAGCCCCTCGGGCCCCGACGCGCGGGCGAGGACGAGACACCCCCGCGCGGCCGACGCCGGGGGAAGGCCCGCGGCGAGGGTCTCGAAGGCCATCGCCTGGAGGGCGTCACCGCAGAGGATCGCGGTCGCCTCGTCGAACGCCCGGTGACAGGTGGGGCGGCCGCGTCGCAGGTCGTCGTCGTCCATCGCGGGGAGGTCGTCGTGCACCAGGGAATAGGCGTGGACCATCTCGACGGCGAGCGCACCCGGGGACGCGGCCTCCCATGCGTCGTCGGCCGATCGCCCGGCCGGCGAGCAGGCGTGCGCGGCCCACAGCGTGAGCGCCGGCCGCAAACGTTTGCCCGGTGCGAGCAACGAGTGCCGGAGGGCGGCCAGCAGCCTCGGCGAGGCCTCGGAGGAGAGCGACAGCGCCGCCTCCAGTCGGGGATCGACGAACGCTTGGACCCTGGACAGCGACGCGGCCGTGACCGCGGACGATTCCCCGGCGACGGGGTCGGCCGTCGACGGAGCGGAGCCCGGGGTGTCGTGCCTGACGGCCATCATGCGGAGAGCATCGTGCTGCGGGGGCCGATCCGTCCGGGGATCGGAGTGCCACGTCCGGGTGGCGGTCGATGGAGCGGCGGGGCAGTCCGAAGGAGGCTGGCTCCTTCGTCAGGATCCCCTCCAGCGGCCGGAAAACGCCTGGAAGTCTAGACGTCGCTTTCCGGGTCGTCCATCCCCGGGAGGTTCCTCGCGCGGCTCCCGGAGGCCCCGGTGCCGCCCGCCGCCGGCCCCCCCGACGTCTTCCGGGAAGCCCCCTTGCGTCCTCCCGAGCGGTTCGGCCCGTCGGGAGCGCCCGCGCCGTCCTCTTCCGGCGCGGCGGGAGCGGTCAGCAGCCGCACGCGTTGTTCGACGTCGGCGAGTTCGGCGTGGAGCGAGCGGACGATCCGTACGCCCGATTCGTACGCCGCGATCGATTCCGCCAGGCCGAGCTGCCCCCCTTCCAGGCGGCCGACGAGATCGGCGAGGCTCGCCAGTCCTTCCTCGAACGTTGCCGGTCGGGCGGACTCTGCGGCCACGTCGGCCTGCCGGCTCCCGCGCGACACCTTGGCTTCATGGTCCTTGGCGCTGGTCAATGGTCCGCTCCTCGAGAGCTCGCTGCCTCGCACGCCGCCGCGCGTCACCGCGCCGCCGGCTCGACCCGGTCGATGGAACTGTACAGCCGCCCCGACTCGAGTTGCGTGACGAGCCGGTCGCCCCGCGCGATGCCGTCGGTGCCCACCAGCGCCCGGCCGACGTCCGGGGTGCCGTCGTCGAGCCAGCAGAGCGAGTAGCCGCGCGAGAGGACGGCCAGCGGGCTCACCGCCTCGAGCCGGCCGGCCGCCGCGCCGAGACGTTCCGCGGCCCGGTCGCAGGCCGCGGCGACGAGCCTCCGCAGCCGCGCGTCGTGCGCGTCGAGCGCGACGCGGCGGTCGCGGACGATGCCGGTCGGATCGCCGAGAATCCGCGACGACGCCAGCCGCTCGAGCCGCTCGCGCGCGAACGCGACGCGGCGGAGGAGGCCCGCGCCGAGGCGGTCGTCGAGCGACGCGACGGTGGCGACCAACTGCCTCCGGTCGGGGGAAATCCGGACGGCCGCGTCGGTGGGCGTCAGCGCCCGGACGTCGGCGGCGAGGTCGGCGAGCGTGACGTCGATCTCGTGGCCCACGCCGGAGACGAGCGGGATCGGGCAGGCGGCGACCGCGCGGACGAGCGTCTCCTCGTTGAAGGCCCACAGGTCCTCGAGGCTGCCGCCGCCGCGGACGAGGGCCACGACGTCGACCGCCGGCTCGATCCGGGCCGCCGTGGCGAGCGCCGCGGCCACCTCCTCCGCCGCCCCCGCCCCTTGGACGCGCGACGGCACGACGAGCACCTCGGCCAGCGGCCAGCGGGCGCGGAGCGTCTGGAGGAAGTCGTGCAGCGCGGCTCCGGCGGGGCTCGTGACCACGGCGATGCGGCGGGGGAAGGGGGGGAGGGGACGCTTGCGGCCGGGCGCGAAGAGCCCCTCGGCCTCGAGTGCTCCGTGGAGCCGGCGGAGGGCCGCCTCGAGGGCGCCGGTGCCGATGGCATGCATCCGGTCGATCGTCAGCTGGTAGGTGCCGCGCGGCGGATAGACCTCGATGCGGCCGTGGCAGACGACTTCCAGGCCGTCCTCCGGCGCGATCGCCAGTTGCGCGAGCGCACCCCGCCAGACGACGCCGCGGAGCAGCGCCGTGTCGTCCTTGAGCGCGAGATAGACGTGTCCCGAGGAGGCGCGGACGACGTTGGTCACCTCGCCGCCCACCCACACGTCGCCGAAGCGTCCCTCGAGCCACTCCTTGAGCCGCGCCGTGACCTCGCCCACCCCCGGCACGTCCGGTGGCGGGTCGGCGCGGCGAGCGATACCCTGGGGAGTCTCCATGGGCGGCGAGTGTACACGTTTCCCGCCCGCACCCTTTCGAGCGCACCCATGCCGGGCCACGATTCCTCCCCCTCCTCCACCGCGACCGCGGGTGGCAAAGGCGCCCCGCAGGGCGCGCTGTTGGTCACGTTCCTGACGGTGTTCATCGATCTCCTCGGCTTCGGCATCGTCCTCCCGGTGATGCCCCGCCAGGCGGTGGGCTACCTCGACGCCCTCGGCCTCTCGCCGGCGGCGGTCGGCGCCGCGATCGGGCTGCTGTTCTCCGCGTTCTCGCTGATGCAGTTCCTCTTCAGCCCGGTGTGGGGCCGGCTCTCCGACCGTTTCGGACGCCGGCCGGTGCTCCTGGTGAGCCTCGCCGGTTCGGTGGTCTTCTACGCCCTCTACGGTCTCGCCGTGACGCTGCCGGTCGAGCGGGCGGGCATGGCGATCGGGCTGATGCTCCTCTCCCGGATCGGCGCCGGCATCGCCGGCGCGAGCGTCGGCACCGCGGCGGCGGTGATCGCCGACTGCACGACGCCGCAGAACCGGGCCCGTGGCATGGCCTTGATCGGCATCGCCTTCGGCGCCGGGTTCACCCTCGGCCCGCTCATCGCCTACGCCGGCATGCGGGCCTTCGCCGACCGTCCCTGGGCGGTGGGGGCGATCGCCTCGGCCCTCTCGGCGGTGGCGCTGGTCTTCGCGGTGACGGTGTTCCGCGAGACACGCGACCCGTCCAACAAGGCGGGGAAGGACTTCTTCAGCC
>CAWUOA010000371.1:0-3630 GCA_963923225.1 uncultured Planctomycetaceae bacterium | reverse complement strand
GCGCTCGACGTCCGGGCCCTCGACGCGATCGGCTACGACCTCGTCGGCGTTCCCGAGCCCGCCGCGATCGGCTTCCTCGCCCCGGCGGCGGTGTTCACGGCGCTGGCGGCCCGGCGGCGGGCCGTGGCGGCACGGGGCCGGGGCGTCGCTCGAGGATCGTGACTCCGGGCCGGAGCGAGCGGGCGGCCGGCGTTCAGCGATCCGCGGTGGCCAGCGACCCGTCGCCCGCACCTTCCCCGATCCCCGCGATCAACCGGCGGAGGGTCTCGGTGGAGACGCAGTCCTTGAAGACGATCGTCTCGCCGGCCAGCGGGCGCCGGCGCGGGTTCGCCTCGTCGCGCTTCGGGTTGGAACTGGTGACCGTCCGCGCCACCATCCCCACCACCTCGCCGGCGGCGTTGAACACAGGCCCGCCGCTCGAGCCGACGGTGTAGTCCGCGGTGATGCTCATCCACACCGGCTTCGTCGCCGCCCCGGCTCCGGGCCTGCCGGCGGGCAGCGCTCCCTCGACCGCCGGCTCCCCCTTCGGCACCGCCTGACGATGGAAGCGGGAGACGACACCCTCGGTGAGACACCAGTAGCGTCCCACCGGATGGCTGACGACGCTCACCGGCGCCCCGCACGAGGGGGCGGCGCCGAGGGAGACGAACGGGAGCCGCTTGCCGCGCGTGTCGACGCGCACGACGACCGCGTCGCCGACCGGGTCGGCGGCGACGACCTCGGTGACGGCCCACACCTGCCCGTCGGCGGTCATCACCCCGAGCCTGTGCCCCTTGTCGCGCTCGATGACGTGGTGATTGGTGACGACGAGGCCGTCGGGGGAAAGGATCCAGCCGCTCCCCGTGCCGCCGAGATGCCAGTCGCTGCAGCGCTCGCAGGTGTGGATGCTCGACACGGCGACGACGGCCGGCACGACGGCGTCGTAGAGGCCGCGGGCCCCGGGGGCGCAAGGGGTCTCGCCCGCGCGGCGCCCGATCGCGACGCCGGTGCCGATGCGATCGAACGATTCCGAGACGGCCCGGTCGCCGGTGAGGACGCCGTCGGCGGTGGCCACGCCGACCAATCCGCGGAGGAAGCCGCGCGTCAGCTCCTCGTCGTCGAACACCGGGCTCTGGGCCGGGGCGGACGTCACGGCGGTGAGCGCCAGAGCCAGCGAGCCGCAGGCCGCGAGCAGCACGGACCGGTGCCGCGGGGAGCCCCCGATGCCGAAGCCACCGATCGACCGGGTCGTCGCCGAGCGCATCTGTCGCCCTCCCGTGGGAACCGGCCCGTCGGGGAACCGACGGCAGCCGGAACAAGTCTACGCGGTCGGGGCGAACGGTGTGCGGCCTCCGTTCAGCCGACGTTGCCGGCGATGCCGTCGGGGACGTTCCGGGCGAAGCGGCTGGCGACGATTCTGACGGTCGGGAGGGGCCCTGGGACGAGGGCGCCGGCGAACACGCCGCCCCCCTGGGCGCTGCCGGCGATGGCCGAGTTGCCCGAGACCGTCGAGAGCCGCAGCGAGAGCATCGCCGGCTGTTCCCCCCGGCCCCCGGCGGGGAGACCGACGGCGATGGCGCCGCCGTACGCCGCTCCGGACGCGGCCCCGGGCAGAGTCGTGTAGGGGGTCGAAGCGACGTTGCCCGAGAGGGTCGCCAACTCGATCTCCATCGAGCCCTCCTCGTTCGAGCAGGCTCCGCCGAAGGCGATGCCGCCCATGCCCGCCTGGGCGCGGTTGGAAAGCAGCGTCGATCGGACCAGACGAGTCGAGGGGGCGACGCCCCCGAAGACCGATCCCACACCGACCGCCCCGCCCGCGGCCACGGCACCGCGGCCGGCCGACGCCAGATTGCCGGAGAACTCGCACTGCGTCGCGGTGAGGATCGAGTCGGCGTTGGCCAGCGCCCCGCCGGTGGCGTCGCCGCCGTCGCGGCCGCCGATCGCCGAGTTGCCTGCGAATCGGGAGGCCTCGATCGTGGTGCGACTGCCCGAGGTGCTCACCGTGCCGGGGCGTGTGGCGATGGCGCCGCCGCTGGCCGGCGCCGAGCCGCTTCCCCGCGCCTCGTTGCCGACGAAGGAACAACCGCGGACGACGAGCGTGCTCGCGCCGAAGTTACCGACGGCGCCACCGTGGTCGGCGGCTCCGTCGGCGGCCGAGTTTCCCGTGAACGTGCAGCGGACGAGCGTGGCGGAGGAGTCGGTGACGTTGGCGATCGCACCGCCGAATGCGTATCGGGTGCCGCCGCTGACGCGGTTTCCGCGGAAGGTGCAGTCGATGGCGTCGAGCGTGGCGCCGGCCGAATTGACCACCGCGCCTCCCCCCACGATGCCTGCTGCCGAGGGCCCCGCCGGATCGGATTCGGCGCGGTTCCCCAGAAAAACGACGCGGGCCAGCTGCAGTCGTCCTCCGTCGTTGCGGATCGCACCGCCACGCACGAGGCCCGGACCGACCGCGTCGACCGTGGTGGCCCGCCCGCCGGTGAGCGTGACGTCGTCGAGCGCGAGTCTGGCCGACGCTCCGGTCAGGGAAAAGATTCGACTGGCGCCCCCGCCGCTGATGGCCAGACTCGCCGAACCGGGGCCGTCGATCGTGACGTCGCCGGTCACCTCCAACTGGCCGGTGGTGAGGACGATGGTGCCGGCCAGCGCCGGCGCGAAGCGGATCGTGTCGGCGCCAGGGGAGGCTTCCGACCGCGCGACCGCGTCGCGCAGCGATCCCGGCCCGGCGTCTCGGAGGGAGGAAACGGTGAAGCTGGCGAGCATTCGCCGCTCCTCGAGACGTTCCGGGGAGCGCAGGCGGGCGGAGGACATGGCCGATGGCCCTGGAGGTGGAGGGGGGGAAGGCGCTTTTACCTTACTGCTCGCCGCGGCGATCGCCAGCGAAATCGGCCCCAGCGGTATCATCATGACCGGCGGCGTCGGGGGAGAGGACTCGGGCTCGGCGAACGAATCGGAGCGGAAAGGCATGCGGAACTTCTTGCTCGTGTCGGCGGCGGTGCTGGTGGGGTCCTGGGCTCCGCCTGCACCGGCGGCGGTCTTCCGGGTCGGCGCCGCCGCGGTGGAGATTCCCTGCGACGATTCGATGGACATGGCCGGCGGAATCCACGCCTGGAAAGCCAGCGGCGCCGAGGCGCCGCTGCGGGCCGCGGCGATCGTGCTCTCGCACGGCGACGAAAAGCTCGCCATCTGCTCCTGCGACGTCCTCTTCGTCCAGAAGGACTTCGTCGATCCGGCGCTCGAACGGGTCCGCGCGGCCACGGGCATCCCGCCCGAACGGGTGCTCGTCCACGCCACCCACACCCATTCCGCTCCCTCGGCGACGCGCGTCCACGGCTACGCACGCGACGCCCGCTTCGTGGAGGGGCTCGCCCGGGCGATCGCCGACTCGATCGTCGCCGCCGACGCCGATCTCGCCCGGCATCCCGACTGCCGCTTCCGCTACCGTCTCGGCGAGGAGTCGAGCGTCGGGCAGAACAGCAGGCTGCTCCTGGGCGACGGCACGATCTTCTGGGTGGGCAACCGCGACGACGCCGTCCGCCCCACCGGTCCGTTCGACACCGACCTGCCGGTGCTCGCGTTCGAGTCGGCCGACGGCGCGCCCGTCGCCACGCTCTTCAACCACTCCACCCACACCATCGGCGCCCGGCAGCC
>CAWUOA010000370.1:0-3635 GCA_963923225.1 uncultured Planctomycetaceae bacterium | reverse complement strand
GCCGACGGCACCTTCAGCCGCGTCCACGTCGTGAACAGCTGGTCGCTGTGGTGGGGCATCACGCTGATGGTGACGGCGTCGCTCGTCGGCCTGTTCGCCAAGCCGGAGATCTTCACCAAGGCCCTCGAGTCGTTCCGGAAGAAGGAAGGGGGAGGTGACGATCCCCTCGCCGGCATCGAGCTGCCCAACTGGCTGTCGCTCGTCGGGATACCGGTCCTCGGCCTCGTCGGGGCCTGGATGGCGCAGGCTTGGTTCGGCGTCCCCTTCCTCTACGGCCTCTCGGCGGTGCCGCTGGTCGCGATCCTGACGCTGATCGCGGCCTCGAGCACGGGACTCACGAGCATCACCCCCACCGGCTCGCTCTCCAAGATCCCGCAGTTCCTCTACGGGGCGCTCCAGCCCAATCACGCCCCCACGAACCTCATGACCGGCGTGATGTGCGTCGAGGTCTCGAGCAACGCGAGCAATCTCCTCATGGACATCAAGCCGGGCTACATGCTCGGCGCGAAGCCGAGGCAGCAGGCGATCGGCCACTGCATCGGGATCCTCGCCGGGGCCCTCGCGAGCACGCCGCTGTTCATGCTGCTTTTCCTCTCCGACTGGGAGCCGGGGAAGAGCGTCCAGGAGGTGATGGCACCGGAGGGGGGGGCGTTCGGGTTCCCGTCGGCGCTGCAGTGGAAGGGGGTGTCGGAGCTCGTCTCGGCGGTCTTCGGCGGCGGCGCGGGGACGCTCCTCACGCCGTCGATCAAGGTGTCGATCGTGATCGCGGCGCTCGCGGGCCTCGTCCTCGAGGTGCTGCGGATCCGTTCCGGCGGAAAGTTCCCCCTGAGCCCGCTGTCGATCGGCCTGGGGGTGATCCTCCCCCCGGAGTCGACGATGGCGATGTTCCTCGGCGCCGCCTTCTTCGCCTGGCTCGGCTCGCGCGGCGGCGATGCCGGTGGCGACGGCCACGACGCGTCCGGCGGCCTGCGCGAGCCGATCTGCGCCGGCCTGATCGCCGGCTCGGCGCTCGTCGGGATCACCGACATCCTCCTCAAGGTGTTCCTCAAGTGACCGGCGCCGTCGCCCCGCCCCTCGCCGACCCCGGCTGGCGTTTCGACAACTCCTATGCCCGGCTCCCCGCCGACCTCTTCACCCCCTCCGCGCCGGTCGCGGTCCGCGCGCCGCGTCCGGTGTGGCTCAATCGTCCGCTCGCCGAGTCGCTCGGACTCGATCCCGCGGCCCTCGCCGCCGGAGCCGCCGCCTGGCTCTCGGGAAACGTCCCTCCGCCGGGCGCCGAGCCGATCGCGCAGGCCTACGCCGGCCACCAGTACGGCCACTTCACGAATCTCGGCGACGGCCGGGCGATCCTCCTCGGCGAGCACCTGTCGCCCGATGGCGCTCGCCACGACATCCAGCTCAAGGGAGCCGGCCGGACCCGCTACTCGCGATCCGGCGACGGCCGGGCGGCGCTGGGGCCGATGCTCCGCGAGGCGATCGTCGGCGAGGCGATGCACGCCCTCGGCATCCCCACGACGCGCGGGCTGGCGGTCGTGGCCACGGGGGAGGCGGTCTACCGCGAGCGGCCGCTGCCCGGCGCCATCCTCACGCGCGTGGCTGCGAGCCACGTCCGCGTCGGCACCTTCCAGTACGCCGCCGCCCTCGGCCGCCGCGATCTCCTCGAGGCCCTCCTCGCCCATGCGATCGCCCGCCACGACCCCGATCTCGCCGGCGCTCCCGGCGCCGCGGCGGCCTTCCTCGAGCGCGTCGTCGACCGGCAGGCGGCGCTCGTCGCCCGCTGGATGGCCGTGGGCTTCGTCCATGGCGTGATGAACACCGACAACATGGCCCTCTCCGGCGAGACGATCGACTACGGCCCCTGCGCCTTCGTCGATGGCTGGGATCCCGACGCCGTCTTCAGCTCCATCGACGCGCAGGGCCGCTACCGGCTCTCGCGCCAGCCCGCGATCGCCCTGTGGAACCTCGCCCGCCTCGCCGAGGCGCTGCTGCCGCTGCTGGCGTCCGACGAGGAGGCCGCGATCGAGAACGCCAACGGGATCCTCGCGACGTTCGAGGGGCGCCACGACAGGGCGCGCCTGACCCTCTTCCGCGCGAAACTCGGCCTGGCCGATACGGAAGCGGGGGACGCCGCGCTTCTGGCCCGCCTGCTCGACGCGATGGCGGCCTCGGCAGCCGACTTCACCGCCACCTTCCGGGCGCTCGGGAGTCTCGCCGGGGACGACCCGGCAGCCCCGCCCGTCGCCGGTGAGGCCTTCGCAGGCTGGCTCGTCGACTGGCGAGCCCGGCTCGCCCGGCAGCCGGGCGGGGCGGATGCCGCCCTGTCGATCCTCGCCCGCGCCAATCCCGCCGTCATCCCCCGCAACCACCGCGTCGAGGAGGCGCTCGCCGCCGCGTCCGTCGGCGACATGGCCCCCTTCGAGCGGCTCCTCGCCGCCGTCACGCGCCCCTTCGCGCCGCTCCCCGAGGACGAGCCCTTTTTTCACGGGCCGCCGCCGGGATCGGGCTGCTACCGCACCTTCTGCGGCACCTGAGCCGCGGCGTCAGGCCGGCCCGATGCGGACCACCGGATTGCCGAAGGTGCTCCCCGCGCCGAGATCGGTGAGCCGCTCGCTCGTCAGGTCGTTCAGGCTCTTCTTGTCGGGGGCGAGCTTCGGCCACCACTGCCCCACCGCCACGAGCACTCCCTCGCGCGCATCGTCGCTGACGACCGCCTTCCGCACGATCGATCCCTGCCGGCTCTCGATGCGGATCCGCGCGCCGTCGGCGACGCCCGCCCGCGCCGCGTCGGCCGGATGGAGGACGACGTGCGGCTCGCCCCCCGCCTGGCGGATGATGCTCGGCACGTTCCCCATCGTCGTGTTGACGACGACCGTGCCGGGGGGGGAGATGAGCCGCAGCGGATAGTCCTCCGTCGGTCGCTCCTCGAACTCGAGCTGCTCCGGCGCCGGCGCGAAGCGGACGCGGCCGTCGGGGAAGTGGCTCCCGTCGGCGTAGGGGAGGAATGGCTGCGGCAGCGAGAGCCGCACCGACTTCTCCCGCACGAGTCTCTCCGCGGAGATCCCCTCGATCCACGGATGCCCCGAGGCGAGCAATTCCTCCACGAGCTTCGGCGTGTCCCAGAAGAGACTCGGCTCGTCGAGGCCGAGCCGTTCGGCGAGACGGGCGAAGATCCAGCGGTTGGATCGGGCGAGCCCCCGCGGCGGCACCACCGGATCGGCGTACTGCAGGTGGTAGTGGCCGTAGGAGCCGTAGACGTCGGCGTGTTCGAGGAACGTCGTGGCGGGGAGGACGAAGTCGGCGTAATCGGCGGTGTCGGTCTGGAAATGCTCGAGGACGACGGTGAACAGGTCCTCACGCGAAAGCCCCGCGCGGACGCGCGACGAATCGGGGGCCACGGCCGCGGGGTTGCTGTTGTAGACGACCAGCGCCTTGACGTCGGACGTGCCCGGCTCGAGGGCGCTTGCCAATTGCACCATGTTCACGTGGCGGACGCCGGGCCGCAGCCGCGCCGCCGCCGTCACCCGGTCGCGCGCCAGCCGAAAGGCCCCGCTCGTCGACAGGCATCCGCCGCCGCCGCGCTTCGTCCACGCGCCGACCAGCGCCGGCAGGAGCGACACCGCGCGCATCGCGTTGCC
>CAWUOA010000369.1:0-3644 GCA_963923225.1 uncultured Planctomycetaceae bacterium | reverse complement strand
CATCGGCGGCGTGACGTGGATCATGTCGTAGCGGATCGTGGTCCGTTCCTTGGTGTCGAGGTGCTCGAACACCGCCTCCCGCGTCGCCGGCCGCAGCTCCACCAGGTCCTGCCTGAAGCGGGCGTCGATGCCCTTGCGGGCGATCACCTGCTCGAGCGTGCGCCGGTACTTCTCCACCGCGAAGATCGCCTTCTGGGGCGAGGCGAAGACGATCTCGGTGCGGTCGCGGACGCCGTTCTTCCGGAAGGCGTCGTCGGCGAGGTACATGATCTTCTGCGGGGCGCCGCCGCACTTGACGGCCGTGTTGGGCACCGTGAACAGGGCCGTGCCGCCACCGAAGGAACGGATGCACTGCCAGGTGTACTCGACGTGCTCGTAGGAGTAATTGCTGCAGACGCCGTCGGATCCGACGGCGCCGGCGAGGCCGGGGATGGCGTTCCAGTCGATCTGGATGCCGAGGGCGACGACGAGCCGGTCGTACTCCAGCCGCTCGCCGCCGGAGGTCAGAACGGCCTTCTCGCCCGGGAGGATCTCCGCGACGCGGTCGCGGATCCAGGTGGCCCCGGAGGGGACGAGGTCGCGCTCGGCGCGGCGGCTGGCCTCCGCGGCGAACACGCCCCCACCGACGAGCGTCCACAGCGGCTGGTAGTAGTGGTGCTCCGACGGCTCCACGATCGCCACGCCGAGGCGGGGGTCGGCGCGGCGCAGCCGGGCGGCCACGGAGATGCCGGCAGTGCCCCCGCCGAGGATCAGGACGGGAAAGTGCCGCGAGGTGCCCGTGGCCATGTCATCGAGCTCCGCTGGAAGGGACTGCGTTCGCCGGAGGGAATCCGGCCATCATGTCGAATTATTGCGACATGACGATACGTTAGTCAACCCCGCCCGTCTCGCGGAGCGGGCCCGGGGCTTCAGGGACGGCGGAAACGGAGGAGGTAGTTCTCCTCGAAGCCTTCGATCTCCGGCTCGTCGAGAAACTCGAAGCCGGCCTCCTCGATCTCCTCCCTCACCGTCTCCTTGCCGGCCCGGACGTGGGTCAGGAGCCATTCCCGCGACTTTCCCGGCACGCGGTCGAAGTCGACGACCACGAGCGTGCCACCAGGGACGAGCGCCTGGTGGATCGAGGCGAGCATCGCCGGCCAGTCGACGAAGTGGTGATAGGCGTCGCACACGAAGGCGTGGGTCGCGGCCGCAGGCGGGAGCCGCGTCGAGTCGGCGGAGGAACGCACCACCGCGACGTTGCCGAGCCGTTCCTCGGCGACGCGCGATTCGATGAACTCCACGAGTTTCGGCGAGATGTCGACCGCCCACACCCGGCCACTCTCGCCCACCGCCTCCGAGAACGCCCGGAGGTAGAGGCCGGTGCCGCTGCCGACGTCGGCGACACGGTCGCCCGGCTCGAGGCCCACCGCCGCGAGGATCGCCCCGCGGGCGGCGAACACCTCACGGCTCTCGATCTCGAACTTGGCCACCCAGGCGTCGGGATCGAGATCGGGGTCGAGGAAGTCACGGTTGATGTCGGCCGCGGGGGCGGGCGTCGCGGCCGGCTGGGCGACGGCCTGGGCGGATGCCGCCGGCGGGATCGCGAGGGAGAGGCCCGTCGCGGCGAACGTCGCCAGGAGGACGCTCGCCGGAGGCCGGGGGAAGGCTTGGAGAATGGTCCGGTGGGGACGCATGGCGGGGCTCCGGGAGGAAAGGAACAGTGTACGGGGCGGCCGGCCCCCCTCCGCCCCGGATTCGCGGGGTGCACCCCTCTCCGACTGGGCTTGCAACCGCCCGTCGGGGGCCCGAAAGTGCCGTCACGACCCCCGGGAAAGCGACGACGGAGCCTGGCGAACGATGCTCGAGCAGATCAGCGGGAACTGGCAGGCGATCCTCACCGCGGGGGCCGTGGTGGCGACGCTCGTCGGCCTCCTCGTGGTCCAGCGCGCCCCCGACATGGTGATGATCGCGGCGGTGGTCGTGCTCCTGGCCGCCGGGATCGTCTCCCCCGAGGAAGCGCTCAAGGGGATGAGCAACGAGGGGATGATCACGGTGGCGGCGCTGTTCGTGGTGGCGGCGGCCATCGAGCGCACCGGGGCGCTCGCCACGCTGGTCGACCGGGTCCTGGGCCGGCCGGCGTCGCTCGCCTCGGCGCAGTTCCGCACGATGGTCGGGCCCGGCGTCCTCTCCGCCTTCGTGAACAACACCCCCGTCGTGGCGCTGATGGTGCCGGCGATCCGCGACTGGGCGCGGAAGAACCGCTTCCCCGTCTCCAAGCTCCTCATGCCGATGAACGCGGCGGTCGTCCTCGGCGGCCTGTGCACGCTCATCGGCACGAGCACCAACGTCGTCGTCAGCGGTCTGGTGGCGGCCAAAACCGGCCATCCCCTCGGGATGTTCGACATCACCTGGCTCGGCGTGCCGCTGTTCCTCGTCGGGCTCGTGTACCTCGTCGTCGCCGGGAGGTACCTCCTCCGCGACCGCACGCCCGTCCTCGACTCGAGCAGCGATCCGCGCCAATACACGCTCGAGATGATCGTCGAGCCGGGCAGCCCGCTCGCCGGGAGGAGCATCGAGGAAGCGGGCCTGCGCCACCTCGAGGGGCTGTACCTCATGGAGATCGACCGCGGCGGCCACGTGATCGCGGCGGTCTCCCCCACCACCGGGCTCGAGGCGGGCGACCGGCTGGTGTTCGTGGGCATCCTCGACTCGGTCGTCGAGCTGCAGAAGATCCGCGGCCTGCGTCCCGCCTCCGACCAGGTCTTCTCGCTCGACGGTCCGCGCAGCGAGCGGGTGCTCGTGGAGGCGGTGGTGTCGGCGAGCTGCCCGCTCGTCGGCCGCACGATCCGCGACGGGCATTTCCGCACCACCTACGGCGCCGTGGTGATCGCCGTGGCCCGCGACGGCGAGCGCGTGCAGCGGAAGATCGGCGACATCTCCCTCGAGCCGGGCGACACGCTCCTCCTCGAAGCCGGCCCATCCTTCCTCGAGCGGCAGCGGTCGAGCCGCCACTTCTACCTCGTCAGCGAGGTCGACGGGTCGAATCCCCCGCGGCACGACAAGGCCTGGATCGCGGCCCTCGTGCTCGCGGCGATGGTGCTCTCGGCCGCGACGGAAGTGGTGCCGATGGTGGCCGCGGCGCTGGTGGCCGCGTGCGCCGTCGTCGCCACGCGCTGCATCTCCTCGAGCGAGGCCAGGCGCTCGATCGAGTGGGAATCGCTGCTGCTCATCGCCGCCAGCTTCGGTCTGGCGCGGGCCATGGAGAAGACCGGCCTGGCCGAATCGATCGCCCACTCCACGATCGCCGCCGCGGGCGACCGTCCGCACCTCGTCCTCGCCGCGCTCTATTTCGTGACGATGGTGTTCACGGAGCTGATGAGCAACAACGCCGCGGCCGTGCTCACCTTCCCGATCGCCTGGCAGACCGCGGCCGATCTCGGCGTCAACCCGATGCCCTTCATCATGGCGATCACGGTGGCGGCCAGCTGCGGATTCGCCACGCCGATGGGCTACCAGACGAACCTCATGATCTACGGCCCGGGCGGGTACAAGTTCACCGACTACGTCCGCTTCGGCGGCCTGCTCAATCTCCTCGTGATGGCCCTCACGGTGGCCCTCGCGCCGCTCATCTGGCCCTTCGCGGCGAAGTGACGACTCGCAGGACG
>CAWUOA010000368.1:0-3649 GCA_963923225.1 uncultured Planctomycetaceae bacterium | reverse complement strand
GGCCCGCGCGGCAGGTTTCCTGGCACCTTCCCGCCGCCGGGGCGCGGAAGTCGTGGCGTGACACGCATTTGTCGCACTCTCCCGCTCGGGCGCCCGGCGTGCCAAGCCGCGGGGCCTGGGGTAGATTTGAGGGGTGGCGGAGGCCTATTTTTTCGATGGTCCCCCGGCGGACGTAGTCTTTCTCAGAGGGACGAATCGTCCGTTCACGGATCCCGCCGCCACGGGCGCCACCGCCCGCCAAGACAGGAGTCCCCCCATGCTCTCCATCCTCGGACGTTCCACCGGCTCGCGCGGGATGTGCGACCGGGTCTCGCGCCGCCGGGCGATCCAGATCGGGGCCATCGGCACCTTCGGCCTGTCGCTTTCCGACCTCCTCCGGGCGGAGAGCGCGGGGCTCGTCCACCCCGGGGCCCGCTCGCGGAAGAGCGTGATCCTCGTCTGGATGCATGGCGGGCCGTCGCAGCTCGACACCTTCGACATGAAGCCGGAGGCGCCCGCCGAGTTCCGCGGGCCCTTCCAGCCGATCGGCACGAACCTCACCGGCGTCCAGGTCTGCGAGCTCCTGCCGCAGCACGCCAAGGTGATGGACAAGTGCACGGTGATCCGCAGCTTCTCCCACGGCAACGGCGACCACTGGGCCGCCGCCCACTGGATGCTCACCGGCCGCCTGGGCGCCACCGGCGGCGACCGCAAGCCGCGCTACCCCTCGATGGGCGCCGTCGCCTCGCACCTCCTCGGCCCCAAGCTGCCGGGATCGCTCGCGGCGGTGAACATGAACGACGGCGGCTTCGGCTTCCACGGCGCCGCCTGGCTCGGCGTGAACCACAACCCGCTCCAGTACGGCAGCTTCTCCTACGGCAACGAGGCGGGGAGCCTGCCGACGAGCGACGCCAAGAGCTTCGCGCTGGCCGACGGCCTCTCCGAGAGCCGGCTCATCGACCGCGTCTCCCTCCGCGGCCAGCTCGACGATCTGAAGAAGCGCATCGACCGCGAGCGGACCTTCGACCAGCTCGACAGCGTCGAGCAGCAGGCGATGGATCTCGTCCTCTCCGGCAAGGTGCGGAAGGCGTTCGACGTCTCCGAGGAGCCACAGGCGCTCCGCGACCGCTACGGCGCCGGCTGGGGGGAGCAGGCGCTGCTCGCCCGGCGGCTCGTCGAGGCGGGCGTGCGCTACGTCTCGCTCAACACCGGCTACTTCGACGACCATGGCAACATCGGCCCGGCGCTCAAGGACAAGCTCCCGCGCCACGACGCCGCGGTGGGGACGCTGATCGCCGACCTGGCCGACAAGGGGCTCCTCGACGACACGCTGGTGGTGGTGGCGGGGGAGTTCGGCCACACGCCGAAGATCAACAAGGACGCCGGCCGCGACCACTGGCCGCAGGCGCAGAGCATCCTCCTGGCCGGCGGCGGCTACCGCCACGGACAGGTGATCGGCAGCACCAACGACAAGGCGGAGTACCCGACGTCGCGGAAGATCGGCGTGGAGGACTTCTGCGCCATCGTCTACCACTCCCTCGGCCTCTCGATCGAGGACACGATCGTCGACCTCACCGGCCGGCCGACGAAGCTCGTTCCCGGCGGCGAGGTGCCGAAGGAACTGCTGTGACTTGAACGTCGGGACTGCCAGCGTCGGTCTCACCGTTCCACCGGCCGCCGGGACGGCCGGCGCGAGTTCCACCGGCCGCCGGGACGGCCGGCTCGTTCACCGCGGCTCGTCCGGCTCGAAAGCCGCCCTGCCGATCTCCTCGCCGTCGAGGAGAATCAGTGCCCCGCGCTCGAGCACCGGGTGAAACTCGAGCCGGCGCGGCCGCTGGTCCCCCTGGCCGAGATCGAGCGTCACCGGCAGCGCCCCGCGGACGGCCGCCCGCCGCCCCTCGCGTTCGAGCCGCACGGCACGGCCGGCGAACTCGCGGCGGAAGGCGGCGAAGGCGCCGTCGTCGCAGCCCTCGACGAGCTCGAGATCGAGGCCGAGAAGCAGGCCGCGCGCGGGCGCCCCGCGGGCGAAGGTGGCGGTGAGGCGGCGGACGTCGGGGTGCCCCTCGTCGGCGACCAGCGCGACGCTCGCGGCGCGGAGATCGGGATCGGGGGGAGCGAGGAAGCGGATCCCGAGGGCGCAGTCATCGCCGCGGAGAAAGAGGATCGCGTCGGGGGGCAGGGGGGCACCGGTGTCGAGCGGCCCGTCGGCCGACCAGATGCCGCAGCGCGCCGGCACGAGGAGATGCGCCTCGAGCCGGTCGAGCCGGGCGGGATCGACGCCGAAGGGGGTGCGACGCGGATCGAGAAGCCAGAGCGCCGTGACGTGCGGCCCGGCCTGCGACGAGACGAGGTAGGGGCGGAGATGCCGGGCCTTGGACGGCCCCCCTGACGCGTCGGGCTCGCGCGCGGTGCCGTAGGGATCGCCGACGCCGTCGACGACGAGCGTGACGTTCGGCGCCCGCCAGATCGCGTCGGCAGCGGAGGCGGGATTCGGAGCGGAGGCGGGATCGGCAGCGGAGGCGGGATCGCGCGCGGGCGGGGGGAGGTTCACCAGGAGCGTCTTGTCCTCGCCGCCGCGGCTCTCGCCGGAGACGCCGATCGACGCCCTCTTCCCCACCCAGTCGGTGATCCGCTGCCAGGGCCGCTCCCCCGTCCGCTCCACCACGAACCGGGGCCGGCGGTCGACGACCTCCTCGCGGAGGCTCCCAGGGGGCTCCCAGCGGCAGGCGGAGCGGTAGACATGGAGCCGGTCGCGCGGCGCTCCGGGCAGCCATCCGGCCCCCTCGGTCCGCGGCGGCACGACGAGCCACCCCGCGTCGAGGAGATGCTCGTCGCCATAGCCCCGGCCCCACAGCCAGTCGTAGTCGCGCGACCGGGGGCCGGAGAGACGCTGCGCGGGGGGGAGCCAGTGGCAGGCGGCGGATCGCCAGAGGTAGTCGAGCGTCGCCTCCGCCTCGACGCGCACCTCCCAGGCCGGCGCGTGATCGGCCAGGAGCGCGAGCGCGTCGAGATCGATCCCGAGGTAGGTCGGGGCGACGAACTCGGTCACGCCGCGGTCGGAGGTGAAGGCGCGCCACGCGCGCCAGGCCGCCGCCCCCTCGGCCGGTCGGCCGAGAGCGACGAGGTTCCAGGCGTGGAGGAGGGCCATGTTCGTGTAGCCCGGCTCGACAACATGCCGCTCGATCGCCACGAGGAGATCACGGCGCATCGTCTCGACGAGCTCCCGGGCGGCGGGGGTGAGCCGCTTGCCCCCCGGCCGCGGCACGAGCTGGCCGTCGTCCTCGAGCAGCAGCATCGCGAGCAGTTGCCCGGCGAACTCGCAGGCGTTGGGGTCGGTGACACCCGAGTCGCCGAGCCGCCAGCGGAAGTTGCCCGACTGTTCGTCGGCCGGGTCGGTGACCTGCATCGATCGAGCCAGCCGCAGCGCCTCCTCGACCGCCTCCGGATTCCAGCCACGGCCGGCGGCCTCGAGGGCGAAGCGGAGGAGGCCCCGGATACCGACGTCGGGCCCGCGGCCGGCGACGATCGCGGCCTGGGCGGCGAGCGCCTCGGCACCGACCACCGGCCCCCGCTCGCGGCGGACGCGGATCGCCCGGAACCGGGCCGGCCCGCCATGGTTCTGCAGCGACAGGAAGCCGGAGAGGGGCTTGGAACGGATCGGGGCGTGGTC
>CAWUOA010000367.1:0-3658 GCA_963923225.1 uncultured Planctomycetaceae bacterium | reverse complement strand
CCGGGGGAGCCGCCTCCCGCGCGGGAAGCGGCTCCCCCGGTTCCCCCTTCGCGCCCGCGCGCCGAGACCGAATCCCGCCCCGCCGCGGAGGCGAGTCCGGGCGGATGGGGGGGCGACTTCCTCGACCGGCCCGTGACGGGCCGCGCCGCGGCCCCTCGCAGCGAACAGCCGCGTGCCCGCGACGTGCCCCGCGCCGCGGATGCCTCCGGCGACGCCGGCACCGCCGAGACGGGGTCCGATCAACCGCAGCGCGGCGAGCCCCGCGCGGGCGAGCGGCGCGGCGGCGAGGAGCGTGGCTCCGGTCGGGGCGACGGGCGTCGCGGCCGTCGCGGCGGCCGGCACCGTGACGATCGCGACCAATCCCGCGAGAGCGGCGACCGCGGCCGGCCGCCGAGACACGACCAGGACCGGGGCCCGCGGCGCGAGTCGGCGGCGGCGGAGGAGCCCCGTGGAGCGGAGGCTCCTCGTGCGGGACACCCCGACGAATCCAGGCGTCCCGAAGCCCGCGAGGCGTGGGCCTGGGGTGACGAACCGATCGAATCCCCCCGTCCTGCGGAACGGGAGCGCGCCGAGCATCGCGACCGCGGGCCGCGCGACGACTTCGACCTCGATCGCGTCACCACCGGCGACGCGCGATCGGAAGACGCTTCCGGCGACGCCCCGAGATCGCCCGACGACGGCGGGGAGCGGATCGGGGAGGATGGCGAGCCGCGGCGAGGCCGCCGGCGCCGGGGCCGGCGTGGCGGCCGGGGCCGACGGGGACGCGACCGCGACGGCGCGACCCCCCGCGACTCCGACGCCGACTCCCGCCTGGACGACGAGAACCCCCGCGACGACATCCCGACCGGCGAAGCGCCCGCCGGAAGCGGCGTTTCCGGGCACGACGGCGTGGAGGGTGAACCGGGCCGCAGTCCGCGTGCACGCGACGATCGCGGCCGCCGTGACCGCCGCGGAGGCGGCAGGCGCGACCGCCGTGGCGACGAGGCGCGTGGCGAACAGCCCTCCCGCTCGGGCGACCAAGGCGCCCGGTCCGACCAGCGGAGCCAGCCTGCCTCCGAGACGGAGCCGGCTGGCCGCTCGGGATTCGATTGGGACGCGCCGCTGGCGGAAGCGCCCGTCCGCTCGCGCCGCGACGACGAGTCGGAGGCATCGGCCGCCGGCGACGGCTCGACCGGCGACGCGCCGGCTTCGGGCGAGTCGGGGGGCGACGATCAGGCCGGACGCAAACGCCGCCGCCGCGGCCGCCGCGGGGGCCGGCGCCGCAGCGGCCGGGATCGCGCCGAAGCCCGCGAGGGATCGGAGCGCGAACCACGTGCCGCCGGTGTGGAGGACGACGACGAACCGCTTCCGGCCGGCTACGGCCGCGAGCCGGCGGCGGCGAAGCCGGCCGGCGAGGCCAAGTCCGAAGGCGAAGGCCGTGGCCGCCGTCGCGGACGCGGCCGTGGGGATCGCAAGGACGACAGCGGACGCGGCGAACGATCCTCCCGCCGACAGGGAGGCCGCGGCCGCCGCGGTGAGTCCGAGATCCGTCCCACGTCGAGCCTGGCGCGCGGCCGACGCGACGACTTCGCGCCGGTCGCCGGCAGCTACGACGAGGACGACGAAGGGCTCGATTTTCTCGTCAGCGCCGACGAGACCGGCCGCGACGGCTCCCGGCGGGAACCGCGCCGAGCCGAGGACGACGAGGTGCTGGCCGAGAGCGGGCTCAGCGGGGTCACCGACGTCCCCAGCTGGGTGGAGGCGATCGGCATCGTCATCGCGGGCAATCTCGAGGCCCGCAATCGCCCCGGCAGGGGCGACGACGATCGCGGCCGACGCGGCGGCCGTTCCTGAGCCTTCGCGGGGCAGCAGTCCAGGCCGGCCGGGGTCGTCGACGTGGCGGCTCCGACCGGCCCCGTCGAGTGGTGCGGCGTTCGAGCCCGAGCGTGGCGCCTCGCGACGACCGTCCCTCCTCCGGCCTCCGCCCTCGGGCGGTGCCGTGGGATCGGCCGGAAGCCCGGCTCACTTCAGCGAGATCGTCCGGGCGAGCGGCTTGAGGATCTGCTCGATGACGCAGGAGTCGACGACCTCCTGGGCGATCTGCGAAAGCCGCCGGATCGCGTCGACGTAGCTCGTTCCCGGGTCGAGGCTGCCGTACTGTCGGGCGGTCACGTACACGCTCAGCTGTTCCTCGGCGAACTCCCCGGTGCGTACCTGGAAGGCGTTGGTCCGGGTCTCGGTGCTGATGCGGACCTGGGTACGGCAATCCTCGTCGAGCGAGACGGTGAGGGACGGCTCGAAGTTGATCACCCGTCCTCCGGGGATCTCGGCGACACGGTCGAGGGCCGAGCCGACTCCCAGCGCCTCCGCCAGCAGGGCGTTGTGGTTGCCGCGGTAGGCGAAGTCGAAGCCGAAGAGGAGATCGAGGGCCTCGCAGTCCAGCGGGCTCACCGACAGGAACGCCGGCGCGAGATCGAGCACCAGGGCGTGCTGGTCCAGCACCGAATCGAGCGTCGACGGGTTCACCTGTCCCGAACAGAGCCGCTTCGTCTCCACGGCCGCCCAGCGGTAGCGGCCCTGGTCCTTGTCCTCTTCGAGGACGAAGTCCCGCTTGTCGCGGCAGTAGAACTTGCGCATCGACGGATACTTCTTCTGCAGACATTCGAAGAAGTGGAGGATCGTCTCGCGCTGAGACGGGAGCTCCATCTCGGTCGCCAGGTTCATGTTGACGTAGAAGTCGTCCGCCAGCGACGCGTAGGGCGTCATGCACGTTGGCTCCGGGGCTGTCTCGAGACGACCCGAATATACGAGGGGTCGAAAGGGGGTGTCAAAAACCGGGCCGGCCTGGCCGGTTGCACCGTTTTTTCCGTCCCCTTCCGGGGCGGAGCGAGTGGGACTTTCTCGATCCCCCTCCCCCCGGCATAATTCGGTTCCCCTCCGCCGCCGGGAGTCCGCCCCCGTCGGTCCTGCCAGCCTCCCCGCGACCGTTGCCCTCCCTCCGCTCCGATTCGCCCTCCTCCGACACGGCCTCGCCAGCGGCGTGGCGGTTCGGCACGGGCGACCGGTCGGGATCCCGAGGATTTCCGATGGCCACCCCGATGGAGACCCCGCGTCCCGACGACGATTCGATCCGCGTGGAACGCCGGCCCGACGGTGCGGTGGTGGTGCGGGTGAGGTCGTCGGGGACCGGGACGGATCGTCTTCCCGACGCGGTGTTCTCCTTCCGCTGCGGCGATCCGCAGTACGCCTACTGGCTCGCGCGGATCCGGCCCGCCGACGATCGCGTCCGCTGACGGCGGCGGTGGATCACAGCCGCCGTCCACCGGCTTCGCAGGGGGTATTCCGAGGCCCGGTGCCGGGAATCCCGCCGATCAGTCGCCGCGGGAACTGGCGATCAGCGAGATGAACTCGCGGTTGCTCTTGAACTTCGCCAGCTGCTTGGTGAGCTGCTCCATCGCATCGACGTGATGCATGCTCGACAGCGTGCGCCGGAGCATGTTCACCGCATGGAGCGTGTCGGGGTCGAGGAGCTTCTCCTCGCGGCGCGTGCCCGACTGGGAGATGTCGATCGCCGGCCAGACCCGCCGGTCGGCCAGCTTCCGATCGAGCACCAGCTCCATGTTCCCGGTGCCCTTGAACTCCTGGAAGATCAGCTCGTCCATGCGGCTGCCGGTGTCGA
>CAWUOA010000366.1:0-3660 GCA_963923225.1 uncultured Planctomycetaceae bacterium | reverse complement strand
TCCATCCACTTCATCGTTCTGGAGTACATCGAGGGCACCGACCTCTACGCCAAGGTGAAGCGCGAGGGGCCGCTCGAGGTGCGCGAAGCGGCGGAGTACGTTCGCCAGGCGGCGATCGGGCTCGAATACGCCCACGAGGAGGGCCTGGTCCACCGCGACATCAAGCCGGCGAACCTGATGCTCGACAAGCGGGGCACCGTGAAGATCCTCGACATGGGGCTGGCGCTGGCCGACGGCGAGGAGGGATCGCTGACGCGTGAGCACGACGAGAAGGTCCTGGGCACCGCCGACTACCTCGCGCCGGAACAGGCCCGCGACAGCCACCGAGCCGACGCGCGTAGCGACATCTACTCACTCGGCTGCACGCTCCACTACCTCCTCGCCGGGAAGGCCCCGTACGCGACGGGGACGCTGGCGGAGCGCCTCCGGGCGCACATGAACGAGCCGCCGCCGAACATCCTCGACGTCCGTCCCGACGTGCCCACCGCCATCGCCGAGCTCTACTTTCGGATGATGGAGAAGCACCCCGACGCCCGGCCGCAGTCGGCGCAGGACGTGGCCGACGCGCTGGGCGCGTGGCTCGCCTCGGCTCCGTCGGCCCCCCGGCCGGCCAGCCGGGGGGAGCCTCCCCGCCGGGTTCCCCGGCGGGGCGACGGAGCGGCCACCGGGCCGCGCCGCCAGCCCGGCCAGGTGGTGCGCAGCGGACCGGGCAGCGCCTCCGGGCCCGGCGGCTCCGACGCGGTGGCGTCCGATGGCACGCCCGACGCGCCCACCGGGGGCTCCCTCTCGGGCATCGAGGGGCTTCCCCGAATCGACACCTCGGTGAACCCTTCGCGGCGCGGTTCGGGCACGCGCGCCGCATCCGCGCGGAGTTCCGCGGCCCGCGGCCAGCCGGCCCCGCCACCCGCACCGGCGGAGAAGACCGCGGAGCCTGCCCGTCCGGCCCAGAGACGCTCCTGGACCGCTTGGGAGCCTTTGGGGCTGCCGATCCTGTTCTGGATCCTCTTCGTCGCGGGAGTCATCGCGGCGCTGGTTCTCGCCGTCGCTTTTCTCCGCACCCGCGTCTGACCGGACCGCACGAGCCCCGGGGAATCGCCGCCGGGTTCGAGGAGGTCACCGCGCCGAAACGTCCGGCCGATCAGGGGAGCGTCCAGGGACCCTCGGCGAGGGTGTCGAGCGCCGTGCGGTGGGTGAGGTCGAAGTCGAGCGGGGTGAGGGTGACGAATCCGGCGGCCAGGGCCGTGACGTCCGACTCGTGGGGCGAAGGCGGAGGAGGAGGGTCGTTGGTGGCCCACCAGTAGGGGCGTCCGCGCGGATCGACGCGCCGTTCGAAGGCCTCTCCGTACCGGGCGGTGCTCATCGGCACCACGCGCAGCTCGCGGCGTCCGGAGAGCGCCGCACGCGGGATGTTGAGATTGAAGAGACTGCCCGGCGGCGGCCGGCGGCGGAGCAGTTCGGCGATCACCGCGGCGCCGATCTCCGCGGCCGCGGCGTAGTCGGCATGCTCGTCCCACTCCAGGCTCACCGCCACGCTCGTGATGCCGAAGAACGCCCCCTCGATCGCCGCCGCCACCGTCCCGGAATAGAGGACGTTGATGCCGGCGTTGAGGCCGCTGTTGATGCCGCTGACGACGAGATCCGGACGGCGGGGGAGGAACTGCCCGATCCCGAGCTTCACCGCGTCGGCCGGACTGCCGTCGACCGCCCAACCGCGGGCCCTGTCGCCGTCGAAGACCTGCTTGGCGGTCAGCGGGGTGAGGAAGGTGATGGCGTGTCCGACGCCGCTCTGCTCCGTGGACGGGGCGACGGCCACGACGTCGCCCGTGCGTGACAGGGCCCGTTCCATCGCGGCCAGGCCGGGCGCGAAGATGCCGTCGTCGTTGGTGAGCAGACTGAGCACCGGTGGGCTCCTGGGGCCGTGACTGGGGCGGACGACTCGCGCCGAAGCGGACGCTGCGGCCGGCGAGCCGCCGGAACCGCGGCCGTGGGGGGAGCGAGCGACCCGGTCCGGGATCGTACTCCAAGGGGGTCCCGCCGGTCACCCGCGCCGCCCCGCGAGCCGCGGCGCCCCTCCACCCGCGGTCTTTTCACCCGGCCTTGGAACTCGCGTCGGGCCCCCTTCTATACTCTCGGGCTTTTCCCCCCGTTTCCGCCAGCCTCCACCATGACGCAGCCAGTTCCCCGGCCCGCTCCGGACTCGCCGGCCCCCGCGGCACGCGCCGAGCGGGTCGTCGTGCTCGACTTCGGCTCGCAGTACGCCCAGCTGATCGCCCGCCGCGTCCGCGAGCAGAACGTCTTCTGCGAGATCGTCCGTCACGACGTCACCGCATCCCGCCTCCGTGAAATCGCACCGCGGGGGATCATTCTCTCCGGCGGTCCGTCGAGCGTGTACGAGGAGGGAGCGCCGCGCTGCGACCCCGGCCTGTTCAGGCTCGGCATCCCGGTCCTCGGCATCTGCTACGGCATGCAATTGGCGTGCGACGCCCTCGGCGGGCGCGTCGGCCAGGCCGCCGCCCGGGAGTACGGCCGCGCGACCTGCGAGGTCCAGACGACCGATCCGCTCTTCGCCGGCGTCCCCGGCACCACCGAGGTGTGGATGAGCCACGGCGACCAAGTCAGCGCCGTCTCCGCCGACTTCGTGCCCCTCGCGCACACCGGCACCTGTCCGCTGGCGGCGGTGCGCCACACCCTGCTGCCGGTGTACGGGCTCCAGTTCCACCCCGAGGTCACCCACACCCCCGCCGGGAGCCGGATGCTCGCCAACTTCCTCCACGAGGTGTGCGGCTGCACCGGCACGTGGCGGCTCGACGACGTCGCCGAAGCGACGATCCAGGAGCTGCGCCGGCGCATCGGCGGCGACCGGGTGATCTGCGGCCTCTCCGGCGGCGTCGATTCCGCCGTGGTCGCGGCGCTCCTGTCGCGGGCCGTGGGTGACCAGGTGTCGTGCATCCTCGTCGACAACGGCCTCCTGCGGCAGAACGAGGCGGCGGCGGTGATCGAGCAATTCACCACGCATTTCAAGACCGACCTCCACGTCGTCGATGCCGAGGCGAAGTTCCTCGGCGTCCTTTCCGGCGTCACGGAGCCACAGGAAAAGCGGAAGCGGATCGGGAAGGCGTTCGTGGAATGCTTCGCGGAGGAGGCGGCCCGGATCGAGGGGGCACGATTCCTCGCCCAGGGCACGCTGTACCCCGACGTCATCGAGAGCGGCGCGGCTCCCGACGGCCCCGCCGCCACCATCAAGCTGCATCACAACGTCGGCGGACTTCCCGAAGATCTCCAGTTCGAACTCGTGGAGCCGCTCCGCGACCTGTTCAAGGACGAGGCCCGCCGCCTCGGCCTCCGCCTGGGCCTGCCCGAGCGGCTGGTGTGGCGGCACCCGTTCCCCGGGCCGGGGCTGGCCGTCCGTTGCCTCGGCGAGGTGACCCACCCGCGGCTGGAGCGGCTCCGGGCGGCCGATGCGATCGTGCTCGAGGAGCTCGAGCGGGCCGGGTTGATGCGCCGTGTCTCCCAGGCCTTCGCGGTCCTGCTGCCGGTTCAGAGCGTGGGGGTGATGGGCGACGCGCGCACCTACGACGAGGTGCTCGCCGTCCGCGCGGTCGAGACGGAGGACTTCATGACCGCCGATTGGTCGCACCTTCCCTACGACGTCCTCGCCCG
>CAWUOA010000365.1:0-3679 GCA_963923225.1 uncultured Planctomycetaceae bacterium | reverse complement strand
ACACAAGGAGTATCGTCGGCAGCGTCAGATGTGTATAAGAGACAGGGATGGATCCATTCCCTCGCGCCCCCCTCCCCCTCGTCGCACTTCCACACCGGCACCGCCGCCTTCACCCGCTCGAGGAGCCATGCGGCGGCCTCGAAGGCCTCGCGGCGATGGGGTGCGCTCGCGGCGACGGCGACGCTCGCCTCCCCCGGCCCGACGGCCCCGAGACGGTGGACCAGCGCGCAGCCGCACAGGCCGTAGCGCCGCACGGCCTCGGCGCGGAGGTCGCTGAGCATCGACAGGGCGAGCGGCTCGCAGGCCTCGTATTCCAGCCGCACCGTGACGACGCCGTCGGTGACGCCGCGCGTCGTGCCGAGGAAGAGGACGTTCCCGCCGGCGGCATGGTCGGCCACCCGCGCGAGCACCGCGCCGGGGTCGATCGGCCCGCGCACCAGGCGCACGTCGCCGTCGGACCGGTTCGCACCGTCGCCGTCGGGGACCTCGTCGCCCATCGCCTCAGCCCCCGCTCACCGGCGGGATCACCGCCACGTCGTCCCCCGCCGCCACCGGCGCCCCGTCGCCGGCATACCGCCCGCCGACGGCGACGGCGCTGCGGTCGAGGAGCGGCGCGCAGTCGGGGCAGGCGGCGGCGAGCACCCGTCGCAGGTCCCCCACCGTGCCCCCCTGCCAGGGCAGCGACACGCGGCGCGTGCCGGCGATGGCCGCCATCCCGGCGAACAGCGCCACCTCGACGGAGGCGTCGGTCGGCGGGGCGGCGGCGGCTGGGTGGGGCGCGTCGTTCATGCAGGTCGTCCGTCGCATCGACTCGCGGTCAGCCGGCCGCTCGTCGCCGAGAGCATCCCGTCGAGGCCGTGCGGCCCGGGCAGGAGCCGCCAGGCGCGGGCCAGGAGTTTCACGGGGTGGACCGTGGCCCGGACGGTCCCCTGTTCCATTTGTAGCCGGCAGGCGCTGCACTCGGTAGCGCCCAGATCGACGTCGCCGTCGCGCATCGCCGCCACCAGGCCGCGGCCGATGCGGAGGCTCGTGCGGTGGTGGTCGTGGTGCAGTCCCCACGTGCCGGCCATCCCGGAACAGCCCCGGTCGGCGGCGTCCAGCCGCAGTCCGGGGACGAGGCGGAGGAGGTGCTCGGACGGGCTCGTCCGGCCACGGGCGCGGACATGGCAGGGGGCATGGTAGAGGACGCGTGCGGGGAGCGGATCGAGGTCGAGACGCAGTTTCCCCTCGCGGTGCAATTCCCACAGGTAGGTGGCGGCGTCGCAGGTGGCCGCGGCGACGCGGCGTGTGTCCTCGTCCTCGACCAGGAGCGGATAGTCGTGGGTGATCGCCGTCACCGCCGCCGGCTCGGTGCAGACGATGCGATGGCCGAGCCGCACCGCTTCCGCCAGCACGCGGACGTTGGCCGCGGCGACGCGCCGCGCGGCGGCGAGGTCGCCGGCCGCGATCAGCGGCATCCCGGCCGAGCGGAGCCGGGGATCGATCGAGACGCCGATCCCGTGTCGCTCGAGGATCCCGACGAAGGCCTCGACGAGTTGCGGATCGTGACGCGTGGCCCAGGTGTCGAGGAAATAGAGGACGCGCGCCCCGCTCCGCCGCGAGGGGCGCGTCAGGCCGCGCCGCGCCGCCCAGCGCAGCGTCCGCTGGCCGGTGAAGCGGGGGAGCTTGCGGCCCTGCGCCACCCCCACGGTCTTCTCCAGGATCCAACGGGCCCGCGGATCGGCGAGGGCGGCGTTGGCGATCGGCGCCACCATCCCGCCCACGCGGGAGAGCCCGTCGGCACGGGCGAGGAGCCATCTCGACAGGCCGAGGCTGTGCTCGGCGACGTGGGCTCCCTTGAGCTGCATGACCAGTGCCGGCACGTCGACACCGGCCGAACACTCCACCCGGCACTGGTGGCACTGGAAGCAGGTGTCGGAGATCGCCTTCACCTCCTCGCCGGTGAGCGCCGCGGCGTCGAGCCGGCCGGCGAGGAACGCGGCCAGGACGTTGGCCTTCGCCCGCGGCGAGGACTCCTCGGCGGGATCCTCCCGGTACCGCGGACACATCCGTCCGCCCGGAGCCTGCGAGCGGCAGGCGCCGCAGCCGTTGCAGGCATCGACCTCGCCGGCGGCCCCCGGCGGCGGCCAGTGGAGGATCGGCAGCGAGGCGGCCGGAACGGCCGGCGGTGGCGTCTCCCCGGCGGCGGGCGGATCGGCGGCGACGACGGCCGAGGGGAGCACCGAGGGGCGAAAGGGATAGTCCGCCGCCGCGGCGACGATCTTCCCCGGATTGAGGATCCCCGCCGGATCGAACGCCTGCTTCACCCTGGCGAAGACCCGGGCCAGATCGGGGAAGAAGCGGGCGAAGAACGCGGTGCGTGAAAGGCCCATCCCCTGCTCGCCGCCGATGGTGCCGCCGACGGCGACGACCTCCGCGTAGAGCGCCTCGGCGAGGCGCAGCAGCGCCGCACGGTCCGCGGCGCTGCCGGGCGCGGCGTAGGGGCGGACGTGCAACTGGCCGTGGGCCGCGTGCCCGAAGACCATCGCCGTCGCCGCCTCGCGCTTGAGGATCGCCTGGAGGCGGCCGAGGAAATCGGGAAGCGCCTCCGGGGGCACGACGATGTCCTCGACGAACGGCACCGGCCGCGACTCGCCGCGCACGCCGTGGAGCGTCGACACGAGGTGCCGGGAGAGATTCCAGAACAGCTCCGCGTCTCCGGGGCCGTCGGCCCGGCGGATGTCGATGCACAGCCGGCGCTTCCCCTGCACGCGCCGGATCGCGTCGTCGACGCGCGCCTCCGCCGCGGCGGCGTCGGGCCCGACGAACTCCACGAGCAGCCCGGCGTCGGCCACGGGGGGAATGAGGAGATCGAACTCGACCCTCGTCCCACGGGCCAATGCCAGGTGACGCTTGTCGAAGAGATCGCACGCCGCCGGGCCGAGCGCCCCCAGGATCAGCGCCGCCTTCCCCGCCTTCTCGAGCGAGTCGAAGAGGAACAGGGCCACCGCCCCGGCGGCGTCGGCCGGATCGGTGCGCAGCGTCGCCTCGGTGACGATCCCGAGCGTCCCGGCCGCGCCGCACACCAGCCGCGGCAGATCGACCAGGCCGTCGCGGCGGAGATCGTCGAGCCGGTAGCCGCCGTGGGAGAGACGGTTCCGTGGCTGGCCGGCGAGGATCGTCGCCGACTCCTCGGCGAGGATGCGATCGATCTCCACGGCCAGTTCGCGGACGCGCACCGCCGGATCGACGACGGCGCCGGGCTCGGCGGCGGGGCCGGGGAGCGGCGCCGGCGCCGTCGGCTCGAGCTCCACGACCGTGCCGTCGCCGAGGACCACCTGTGCCGCCAGCACGTGCCCGCGCACCGCGCCGTGACGGAGAAAGCGGCTGCCGGAGGTGTTGCGGCCGATCATCCCGCCGATCGTGGTCACCGCGGCCGCGGCGGGATCGGGGCCGAAGATCCTGCCGCGCTGGCGGAGGTGGTCGTCGAGTTGCCACCCGACGACGCCGGGCTGGACGCGCACCGACGACTCGGTGGTGGCGACGATGCGCCGCAGGAACCGGGAGCAGTCGACGACGATGCCCGGCCCCAGCGAGTCGCCGGTGAGGCTCGTCCCCGCGCCGCGCGCGTGCACGGGCATGCCGCGCGCGGCCGCCCAGCGGACCGTGGCCGCCACGTCGTCGACGCTCCGCGGGCGGA
>CAWUOA010000364.1:0-3688 GCA_963923225.1 uncultured Planctomycetaceae bacterium | reverse complement strand
CCCGTCACGCCGCTCGACCTCGGCGATCCCGAACACGCTGACACGCACCGATGACGTCGCACCACGATCCGTTCGCCCCCGCCTCCGACGACGTCTACGAGGTGACCAGCGCCGCCGAAGGTCCCTCCGGCAGCCTGCCGCTCACCGACGCCATGCTTCGCCAATCCCCCTCGGGGGACCTCTTCGGGCTCTCGCAGAACGTCGGCATGGGGTGGCCCGCGACCGGCTCGGCCGATCCGCAGTTCCTCGTGCTCTCCACGCAGGGGGGCGTCCGCGCCCCCGACGGCCGTCCGGTGGCGCTGGGATACCACACCGGCCACTGGGAGATCGGCCTGCTCGTGGAGGCCGCGGCGGAGGAATTGCGGCGGCTGGGCAAGGTGCCTTTCGCCGGCTTCTGCTCCGATCCCTGCGACGGCCGCAGCCAGGGAACGGCGGGGATGTTCGACAGCCTCCCCTACCGCAACGACGCGGCGATCGTGCTGCGGCGTCTGGCCCGCTCGTTGCCGCTGCGGAAGGGAGTCCTCGGGATCGCCACCTGCGACAAGGGGCTGCCGGCGATGCTGATGGCGATCGCGGGACTGGGCGACCTGCCCGGCGTGATCGTGCCGGGCGGCGTGACGCTCCCGCCGCGCTCCGGCGAGGACGCCGGGCGGATCCAAACGATCGGCGCCCGCTACGCCCTGGGGCAACTCTCGCTCGAGGACGCCGCCGATCTCGGCTGCCGGGCCTGCGCGACCCCCGGCGGGGGTTGCCAGTTCCTCGGCACCGCCGCCACGGCGCAGGTCGTGGCCGAGGCGCTCGGCCTCACGCTCCCCCATGCGGCGCTCGTCCCCTCGGGGCAGCCGGCGTGGCGCGACCTCGCGGTGCGGTCGGCCAGGGCGCTCGTGAGCCTCGCCGACGTCGGCACGACGACGCGCGACATCCTCACCCCAGCGAGCCTCCGCAATTGCATGGTCGTCCACGCCGCCTTCGGCGGGTCGACGAATCTCCTCCTCCACGTGCCGGCCATCGCCCATGCGGCGGGGCTCGAGCTCCCGACCGTCGACGACTGGATCGCCGTCAACCGGACCGTGCCGCGTCTCGTGAGCGTGCTCCCCAACGGCCCGGTCCACCACCCCACGGTGCGCGTGTTCCTCGCCGGCGGCGTGCCCGAGGTGATGCTGCACCTGGACGCGCTCGGGCTCCTCGACACCTCGGTGCAGACCGTCAGCGGCCTCTCGCTCGGGGAGACGCTCATTGCGTGGCGCGGGAGCGAGCGTCGCCGGCGATTCCGAAATCTCCTCCACACACTCGACGGCGTCGATCCCGACGACGTCATCCTCCCGCCGGAACGTGCCCTGTCGCGCGGCCTCCGCGGCACGCTCGCCTTCCCTCGCGGCAACCTCGCCCCCGAGGGCTCGGTGGTGAAGGCGACGGCGATCGATCCGGCGGTCGTCGATGCCGACGGCGTCTTCCGCCACGAGGGGCCAGCCCGCGTCTTCACGAGCGAACACGCGGCGATCCGGGCGATCAAGGAGGGACGGATCGTCGCCGGCGACGTGATGATCCTCGCCGGCATCGGCCCGATGGGCACCGGCATGGAGGAGACCTATCAGGTGACGAGCGCCTTGAAGACGCTCCCCCACGGCAAACGGGTGGCGCTGGTCACCGACGCCCGCTTCTCCGGCGTCTCCACGGGGGCCTGCATCGGTCACGTCGGCCCGGAGGCGCTGGCCGGCGGCCCGCTCGGGAAACTCGTCGACGGCGACGTCGTGCGGATCGAGATCGATTCCCGCCAGGCCGGCGGAAGCGTCGATCTGGTGGGGGACGGGACGGTGCGCTTCTCGCCCGACGAAGCCCGCGCGGAGCTTTCCCGCCGGCCGTCGCGGGCCGATCTCGCCCCCGATCCCCGGCTCCCCGAGGACACGCGGCTCTGGGCGCTGCTCCAGTCGGCCAGCGGCGGCACCTGGCGCGGCTGTATCTACGACGAGGCGCGGCTGGCCGCCCGGCTCGGGGCCGGCTGACGCCGCGGGCCGTTCAGGAGCGTGCCCAGCGGCGTGGGGCGCACGACCCACCGCCAGCTCGCCAGGAGGATCGCGGTCGACACGACCGTGACGCCGAGGCACTTGATCGCCGCCGGCCCCGGCCAGTCGCGCGACACCTGCTGGAGGAACACCACCAGCGGCAGATGGGCGAGGTAGAGCCAGTAGGCACTGTCGGAGAGGAATCGCCAGGTGCGGCTCTCGCCGCTCACGAAGCAGCGGAAAAAGCCGATCGCCGCGAAGCACATGAGCCACGCATAGAGGGCCTGCGGCAGCGCCGAGGCGACCGGGTCGCGCAAGGTCACCAGGCCCGCCGGAAAACAGACCAGGCAGGCCAACGCCAGGAGCCATCCCCACCGGCGGCCGACCCGGGCGTCGTCGCCAGAGAGGAAGAGGATCGCCCCGTAGCCGAAGAAGAGGGCGTAGTAGGCGAGCACGTGCGGTTGCGGGAGGAGTCCCGCGGAGGTGTCGGGGCCGAAGACCGGGATGAAGAGCCCCATGAAGCATTGCGGCACGACCGTCGCCGGGACGAGCCAGAGGAGCGCCGCCGGTCCCGTGACGAGGTTCCGCGGCGGCGCCGGGAGACGCATGGCGGTCGCGATCGCGGCGACCAGCGCGAACCCCGCCACGAGCCAGCAGAGGATCCAGAGGAACCACAGATAGTTGAGCGTCGAGCCGAGGAACAGCGCCGTCGGCTCTTCGAACGGGGGGATGGTCACGGAGAACCGCTCGGAGCCGAGCCAGGTCCGGTACGCGTCGCGGATTCGCTCGAGCCGGCCGGCCGGTGCCGCCGGGGCGGGGGCCGTAGGGTCTCGGTCGACGACGCCGGTGCGCTCGGCGAGGATCGCGCGGATCCGCTCCCGACCCGCCCGGAGGCTTTCGGCGTCGCCGAGCGGCACGCGCACCGCGCGGGCGATGACCGCCGTCGTCCCTTCGTCGGCACGCGCGGAATCGGCGGGGGTGTCGCCGATCGGGCCGCGCGGGGCGGGGTCCGCGCCGCGCTCGAGGAGCAGGTCCACGACCTTCACCTTCCCGGCGAAGGCGGCGGTGTGGAGCGGGGTGCGGCCGTCGGCGTTGCGGGCGTCGAGCGACGCGCCCGAGTCGAGGAGCGTCCGCGCGACCTCCGTGTCGCCGATCATCGCCGCCAGCGACAGCGGCCGCATGCGGAACTCGGGATCGGGCCGATCGGGATCGGCCCCGGCGGCGAGCGCGGCGGCCACGCCGTCGGCGTCGGCCGCGCGGATCGCCGCGACCAGCGCCGTTCCGGCGGGGTCGGGCGACGCCGACTTCCCCGCGGCGATCCTCGCGCCGTCGGCGATGACGCGCTCGAAGAGGGGGAGGAGCGTCGCGGAGGCGAGGACCAGCGGCACGAAGACACGCGTGAAGCGCTGGGCGAGGAGGCCGAGCGTGCCCCGGCGGCGCCAGGTCATCGCCGTGAAGAAGCCGCTGACGAGGAAGAACAGCGGCATCCGGAATCCGTGGATCGCCAGGAACAAAAGCCCCAGGAGCGGCGCGCGGGAGGCGTCCTGCACCGGCCAGGGGACGCCGATGTAGGCCAGGCTCGCGTGGAGGAGGATCCCCAGGAGCATCGCCACGGCGCGGAGGGCGTCGAGATCGTGGCGGCGCGGGGAGCTGTCTCTTATACACATCTCCGAGCCCACGAGACC
>CAWUOA010000363.1:0-3694 GCA_963923225.1 uncultured Planctomycetaceae bacterium | reverse complement strand
ATGAGCGAGGCGGCGAGTTCCGCCGCGCGGTCCCGCTTCCCCTCGGCGAGGGCGAGCTTCGCCTCCAGCCGGACGGTCGAAGGCGAGTCGGGCACCACTTCCCGGAGTCGGGCGACCCATCGGGCGGCGCCGCGCGTGTCTCCGTCCTCGAGGAGCATTTCCACGAGGGTCGTCACCACGGCGACGCTCGAGTTGGGGCTCGACGCGATCGCCGCCAGCTCGTCCCGGGCCTTCGTCCGCGGGCCCAGACGGGCCTGGACCCGTGCCAGTCCCACGCGCTCGTCGACGGTGAGGGGCCGGCGCTTCGCGAGCTCGTCGAAGAGCGCGAACGACCGCCGCCAGCTGCTCGGCTCCTCGCGGTTGACCAGGAGCAGGATGGAGGTGGCGATGTCCTCGGAGAGTTGCTTGCCCTCTCCGTCGACGTTCGCCTCGAGGAGCGTCAGAGCCTCGACGAAATCGCGGTACAGTCCCGTGGCGGCGAGCTGGCCCGCGAGCACCCGGCGAGCCCAGTGCTGCGTCGGCGTGCCCGCCGCGGCGGGGAGGGCGATGAGGCGGCGCAATTCGTCCCGCGCCTCCTGGCGCTTCTGACGACGCAGCAGCACCTCGGCCAGGCGGCGCGACGCGGAGGGATCGTCGGGGCTCTCGGCGACGGCGTCGCGGCGGCGCTGCTCGACCGTTTCGGGGTCGCCGATCACGCCGTCGACGATCGTCTCGAACCGCTCCCTCTGGTCGCCGTCGAGGGCCGTCTTGGCCTCTTCCGCGCTCGCCGCGGCCGCCTCGGTGTCCCCTGCCGCCATCTGGATTCCGACGAGGGCCGCCCGGGGCCCCGGAAGGAGGGGCGCCGCGGCGATCGCCCTCCGGCAGACGGTCTCGGCCTCCGCGCGCCGCTGGCAGCGGGCCAGCAGCGAGGCGTACCAGACGAGCTGGTCGGGATCGGTGCAGTCGTCCGGCGTGACGTCGGCGGCGGCGGACAGCGCGTCGGCGGTCCTCCCCGCGACGGCCATCGCCTCCGCCTTGAGTCTGCCGACCGCCGGACCGCCCGCGTCACCCAGCGAGACGATGACCGGCACGGCCTCCTCGAGGCGTCCCGTCGACGCCAGGAGCAGCGCCAGACGCCGTCGTCCGAAGGGGAGGACCTCCCCCATGTCGACCGCCTGACGGAGGGATCCGATCGCGGCGCTCTTGTCCCCCCCCAGTTCCGCGATCGCGGCCATCGCCCTGGGCACGTCTCCCCAACGCGGCCGGTCCCGGGCCGCCTCCACGAGCAGACCACGGGCGAGTCCCAGCGACGCCGTCGCTTCTGCGTCGAGCGACCGGCCGTCGGCGCCGGAGTCGGTCCTCCCGTCGCGGGCGGCGCGGACGGCGACGATCCGCTGGATCGCCTCCGCGTAGCGGCCGGTCGGCGATTCGCGGCCCGCGATGCGCACGATGGCGGCCACCTGGTCGTCCACCGCGGCGACGTCGTTCCGCTCGGCGACGAGGTCGAGCAGGACGAGGTGGACGGCCAGATGATCCTGGTTTCGCGCCAGGCTCCGCCGCGCGATCTTTTCGGCCTCAGCGGTCGATCCGCGGCCGACGTGAATGGCGATCAATTGCTTCGCCACCCGGTCGGCGTCGGCGTCGGCGAGGCGATCCAGCCGATCCGCGACGTCGTCGAGCCACCGGGTGGCCTCCCCACGCGGTGCCACGGCGGCCAGCCGCACCTCGGCGTCGATCATCTCGGAGGAATGCCGGACGTCTTCCGGAAGTTCCGCGAGGAGCGCCCGCGCCTCCTCCGGCTTTCCGTCGCTCGCCAGGAGCATGACACGCTGGGCGAGGAGCGTCCCGGCCTCGGGGTGTTCGGCGACGGCCCGCGCGGACTCTTCGAGCGCGGCATCGGCGCTCTCCCGGGCGGCGACGAGATCGATGCGGAGGCGTTCGACGAGCAGCGGATCGGTGTCCGGACGGGCGGCGACGTCGGCGAGGAGGGCCTCGATCGCGGACCAATCCCGATCGGCGGGGGGCAGCCGCATCTGCGCGATGAGCCGCAGGCGGAACAGCGGCTGCCACAGCTCGCGAACGCCAGCGAGCCGTTCCGGCCCCACCTCCGAAGCCAGCCCCTCGGCGATCGCCAGTGCGTCGGCCGAGCGGCCGGTCTGCTCCAAGGTCTGCATGTCCGCGAAACGGGCCACCTTCGAGCCGGGAACGTTCTCCAGCGCCCTCGACCGGGCGTCGGCCGCCTGGTCGAGTTGGCCCAGCGCCCCGTGGCAGGTCGAGAGAGCCAGATCGACGCGGCGGGTGAAGGCTTGATCCACGGCGACCATCGGCCGCAGTTTTTCGAGCAGTCGCAGGGCGTTGAGCCAGTGCTTGTCCGCCATCTCGATCACGGCGTCGCCGTAGATCATCACCTCGGCATCGGCCGGCAGGAGGGTCCGCGACTCGGCGAGGAGCGTGCGGAGATCGTCGACCCGGCGCGCCTCCGCGAGCGCCAGGATCAACTCGCCCCGGAACGCCGCCTGCGCGGGGGTGGCGTCGAGCGCCTCGCGGAGGACACGGACCCGTCCGTCGACGTCGCCGCGCCGTTGCAGGAGCGCCGCGCGGCTGACGACGAGCGCCGGTGTCTGGGGCACGCCGGCGAGCGGGCCGTCGAGGAGCGCCTGCGCCCGTTCGTCGTCCTTGCGGGCGACCGCGATCTGGACCTCGAGGAATGCCGCGTCGGTGTCGTCGGGCGCGAGGGCGCGGGCGGTGGCGATGGCTTCGTCCGCGGCGACGACGTCGCCGTGCTCGAATTTCCACAAAGCGTTCAACTTGGCGGCCGCCGCCTCCTGCGGGTGTTCCTCGGCGAGGCGGGCCATGATCAGCTCGGCCGTCTGCGGGTCGCGGCGATGCTTTTCGGTGATCCGCGCGAGCGACGGAAAGGCGGCCAGGTGCTCGGGATCGGATGCCGCTCCGGGGATGAACTTCTTCGACGCCGGATCGAATCCGATCAGTTCCGAGAGTCGGGCCTCCGCCTCGTCGAAGCGCCCCAGCTGGGCGGAGATGGCCGCGCAGAGGATCGCGATCCGGCCACGGTCCGGCGGCGCCGCGTCTCCCTCGGCGGCGGGCGCCTTGCGATCGGGGGAGTCGAGATGGGCCAGAATGGTGGAGTAATTGTCGTACGATCCCGACAAGTCGCCGGTGCGGAGAAGGAGATCGGCGAGCTTCTCGCGGAGGCGGTCGTCGTCGGGGGAGGCGCGCACCGCCTTCTCCATCATCCCCTTCGCCAGCGCCACGCCGCGTGGCGTGGCGCGGCCCGCGTCGATGCGCGCCACGAGCAGTTCGGCGTATTGGCGCTGCCGCGGCAGGTCGTCCGGACGCAGCGCCACGTACCGGGCGAGCAGTTCGACCGCTTCGTCCTCCAGCCCGGCGGCGAGTCGTTCGTCCGCCAGGGAGGCCATCGTCCGGGCGTTGCGCTGGACCTGGTACCGGTGAACGCCCCACACGCCCGCTCCGCCGACGACGAGGAGCAGGACCAGGACGGAGAGGAGCCGCAGGTTCACGCGATGCATGGCGGATGCCCGGCTGCGAGGAAGGGATGACGTCACGGCCGGCGCGGCCGCGGGCCCAGCGATTCTACCCGGTGGCCCCCTCTCCGGCCCGACGTCCCGCCCGGCGGCGGGGAAACCGGTCAGGGCACCATCCAGGAAAGCGCCCCCGACTGCAGCCACACGAGCAA
>CAWUOA010000362.1:0-3697 GCA_963923225.1 uncultured Planctomycetaceae bacterium | reverse complement strand
GCGGAGGCGTCGGTGCCGTGCGCGTAGCGGCCCGGTCCGTAATGGCCGGGGCCGAGGGCGCGCAGGCCGTACTCCCAGGCCCGCTCGAGATGGCCGATCCCGATCATCGAATCGGCCCCCTCGAGCGAGAGGACGTACCCGATCGGCAGTCTCGAGGTGTCGGCCCCGCGGGCGAGGGCGTCGGTCCAGCGCGTGACCTGCGCGTCGAGGCCGGCCCGGTCGACCACCTGCACCAGCTCCCCCGCCTCCTCCATCGCCCGGTACCACTCCCGCTGCCCCTGCGTCTGGGCCCAGGCCTGCTCCGGCGAATGCCAGCCCGGGAGCGGATTGTCCTCCGCCACGTAGCGGCCGATCTGCGTCGCCACCACCAGGCCGAAGCCGCCGCGGCGGAGTTCCGGGAAGGCCACGGTCGCGTTGCCGCGGTCGGGCTTGTCCTTCCAGCCGCGCGAACGTTCGCGGGCGTTGATCGCCGCGACGGGCCAGCGCAGATCCCGATTCCACTCGAGCGCGTTCATCGACAGATCGAGATGCGCGTCGATCGCGAACATGCCCCTGCTCCCTGCGTCGCGCCCCGGCCTCACCGGGGCGGCTTCCTTTCGCTCCCCTCCCGCCGTCACAGCACGCGTGCCAGCACGAGCACCCCGGCGAGCCCCACGACCGACACGATCGTCTCCATCACCGTCCAGCTCTTCAAGGTGTCGACGAGCCCCACCCGGAAATACTCCTTGAACATCCAGAACGCGCCGTCGTTGACGTGGGAGAGGGCGAGGCTCCCCGACCCGATGGCCAGCACCATCAGCTCGGCATCGACCCCACGGGCCTTCACCAGCGGCGCCAGCAGCCCCGCCGCCGCCAGCCCCGCCACCGTCGCCGACCCGACGCACACCCGGATCGCCGCCGTCACCAGCCACCCCAGCACCAGCGGGTCGACCGGGAGCGTGCCGAGCGCCGCGGCGATCGACTGGTCGACCCCGGTCTGCTGGAGCACCTGCTTGAAGGCCCCCGACCCGCCGATCATGAGGAGGATCGAGGCCACGTCGCCGATGGCCGCGGTGCAGGTGGTCATCACGTCGCCGATCCGCTTCCCGCGGAGGAGGCCGAGCGTCACCGCCGCCACGGCGAGGGTCACGATCATCACCGAATCGGGATCGGAGACGAGCTTCACGATCCCCGCGGCCCGACTTGCCTCCGCGTCGCGGCTCCCCGCCGCCGGCAGGCTCCACTCCACGGCCGTCGCCGCCACCAGGAGGATCGCCGGCAGAAGCGCCGTGACGACGCTCACCGTCAGCGAAGGCAGCTCCGATTCGGGACGTTCCTGCCCCGAGAGCCCTTCGAGGGGGCGGGCCGGAATCCGGGCGAGCGTGCTCGCGAAGAGCGGGCCGGCCAGCACCAGCGCCGGAATCGCCACGAGGATTCCGAGCAGGAGGGTGCGCCCCAGATCGGCCCCGAACGCCCCCACCAGCGCCGTCGGCGCGGGGTGGGGAGGAAGGAGTCCGTGGGCCACGCTCATCGCGGCCAGCGCCGGAAGGCCCACGACCAGGGGCGGAAGCCGGTAGCGGCCGACGCAGGCGAAGATGATCGGCACCAGGAGCACGAAGCCGACGCCGTAGAACAGCGGGATGCCGACGATGAAGCCGGTGGCCGCCATCGCCCAGGCCATCCGCTTCTCGCCGCACGCTTCCACGAGCGCCGTGGCGATGCGCTGCGCGGCGCCCGATTCGACGACGAGCTTGCCGAGCATGGCGCCGGTGACGATGACGATGGCCAGGCTCCCGAGCGCCCCGCCGATCCCCTTGCGGATCGCGTCGGGCACCTGGGCGGGGGGCATCCCCAGGCTGAGCGCCGCCCCGGTGGAGACGAGGATGAAGGCGAGGAAGGGGTGGACCTTCCACCACGCCACCAGGAGCACGAGCGTCACGATCGCCAGCGCCACGATTCCGATCGCCCCGGTCGCCATCGGGTCACCTCCCCGGCAGCGCCGCGACCAGCGCCCGTGCCTTCGCGCCGATCGCGTCGAACGCGCCGGCCGCGATCTCCTTCGGGCAGACGAGCTTCGTGCCGATGCCCACGCACCACGCCCCGGCGGCGAACCAGCCGGCGAGGTTCGCAGGCTCCGTGGTCACCCCGCCGGAGGGCATGAGGCGGAGGAACGGACAGGGACCACGCACCGCCTCGAGAAACTTCGGGCCCCCGAGGGCGTCGGCGGGGAACACCTTCGCCGCGGCCGCCCCCAGTCGCCACGCCCGCACCATCTCGGTGACGGTGCCGGTGCCGGGGCACCAGGCGAGTCCCCGGGAGGCGCAGTACGCCCCCGTCTCCTCGTCGAGGTGCGGGGCGACGAGAAACGAGGCGCCGGCGGCGTGAAAGGCCTCGGCCTGGGCGGCGTCGAGGATCGTGCCGGCGCCGAGGAGGAGATCGGGAAAGTCGACCGCCGCCCGGCGGGCCATGGCGGCGAAGACGTCGAGCGCCTCCGGCCGGCGATTGGTGAACTCGACCGCCCGCAATCCCGCGCCGTGGAGGGCGGCGACGACCTTCATGCCGTCGTCGACGGAGGCGCAGGTGAACAGCGGCAGGACGCGCTGCTCACCGAGCCTGGCGACGACTTCGTCCTTGGACATCTCCCGGCCGACGCTCGGCCGCGCGTGTGCCACGAGCGGATCTCCTCGAAGGGGAACGGGGGGGCGGCGAGTCCGCCGCTACGGTCAGCCGAGCTCGAAGATCGCCTCGATTTCCACCGGAATGTCGCCGGGGAGCGAGCCCATGCCGACGGCGCTGCGCACCCCGATGCCGAGGTCGGCGCCCCACACGTCGGCGAAGAGCTCGCTGCAGCCGTTGATGACGTAGGGATGCCGGGTGAAGTCGTCGGTGGCGTTGACCATGCCGAGAACCTTGATCACCCGCCGGACGCGCCCCAGATCGCCGAGCGCGGCCAGGAGCGTGGCGAGGATCGTCAGCCCCACCTGTCGCGCCGCGGCCTTGCCCGCGTCGGCGTCGAGATCGCGCCCGACGCGGCCGACCAGAAGCGTGCCGTCGGGGAGGAGCGGCCCGTGTCCGGAGACGTAGAGCAGCCCTCCGACCTCGACGCACGGCTTGTAGACCCCCGCCGGAGCCGGCGCCGGCGGGAGCTCGAGGCCGAGGGAGAGGAAACGCTGGTGCACGGCGCTCGACAAGGGAGCCTCCCGGAGCTGGTGGAACGGTGGAACGGTGCTCGCGGCCCCCCGCGGCGCCGCGGACGCAGGATAGCCGATCGCGATCCGGCGCGGCAGGCTCCCGCGCGCCGCGTCCCGGGGGCCGGTTGCCAGCGGCGGCGCCTTTGACCGATACTCTCCCCGGTTCCGTTCACCACCGGGGGATCCGCACATGGCCTTCGTCCGCCCGCGCCGCGCGCGCATGGTCCGCATCGTCACGCTCCTTTCCCTCGCGCTCGCCTCGACGCTGGTTCCGGCGGCCGCGGCCCGCGCCGCCGAGGGGGTGCGGATGGGATCCGGCACGATGACCTTCGACACCGTCCCCGGCTGGGGCCTCGGCGAGGACGGCAAGTCGGTCCTCGGCTCGACGCACGGCGGCGTGGCGGTGGGGAAGGACGGCACGATCTGGACGAGCTCGTCGCTGGGGATCTTCGGCTTCTCCCCCGAGGGGAAGGTCGTGAAGCGTTTCCTCGGCGACGCCTGGTCGAACATCCACGACCTCAAGATCT
>CAWUOA010000361.1:0-3715 GCA_963923225.1 uncultured Planctomycetaceae bacterium | reverse complement strand
TCGTCGGTGTAGTCGCTGCGGAACAGCACCACGTCCCCCGGGCCGAGGCGACGATGGGTCGACTCCCACTCGCGGACGACCTCCGGGCCGACCAGGAGGCTCGTCCCCTTCTCGACCGAGTCGCGCCCCTTGCGGACGTCGATCACGCACGCCTCGCCGCAGAATTGCCAGGCGGGGACCTTTTCTCCCGTCACCAGCCCCATCGGCCCGGCGCCGGGAAGACCGGAGTCGGGGGGGGGCACGAAGTGCGCCGGCGCGTCCCACTGCGTGCCGGTGTGCTCGTCGATGACGAGCATGTCGCGGTGTCGGCCGGTGCGCGGAAAGGTGGCGGTGGGGATCACCGCCATCGGCGTCATCCCCAGGGGCCACACGCAGGGAAGCTCGGGGGCGACGGTGAGCGTGAGGTCGACCACCTTCTCCCGCGGCACACCCACGCTCGGCGGCAGCACCCGCGGCGGGGGCACGCGATCGTCGTCGTCGGCCGCACGGCCGGGGCAGGAAAGGAGCGTCGCCAGGAACGCACCGCACAGCAACCGTCTCATGATGCTCTCCCCACGGATCATCCCCCCGACCTCACCATGGCAGCCCGAGCCCGACGATCGTCCCCGCCTCGGCGAGCTTCTCGCGCACGTCCGCCGGCAGCGGAATCCCCTCGGCGAGGGCGCGCCTGCGCCGCTCCCATTCGAGATCGCCCGGCAGCCGCACCCGGTCGGTTCCCTCGGCCGGCGCCGCGCCGCGCACCTCGGCGGCGAATCGCGCCATGCCGGCGGCGTATTCGGCGGGATCGGCGACGGTGTTCACGTCGATGACGATGAAGCCGGCGTTGTGGAGCGTCGGGTCGCCCGGGGGACCGAAGAGCCAGCTCCCCACCTGCGTCGTGATCGCACCGCCGGGGAGGAGCGCCGAGAGCCATTCGGCGAGCATCCCGATCCCGAAGCCCTTGTGGCCGGCCATCGGCGCCAGTGCCGCCCCGTGCGGATAGAGCGCGCCGTCGGTCGTGGGCAGGCCGCGCCGGTCGACGAGCCAGGTCGGCGGGATCGGCTCGCCGCGCGACACGGCCGCGTAGACCTTCCCCCCGGCGACGGCCGCGGTGGCGATGTCGAGGAACACCGGATCGCCCCCCGGCACCGGCGCCGCCCAGGCCAGCGGATTGCTCCCCAGCACCGGCCCGCGCGAGCCGGCGGCGGCGACGCTCGGGGCGTCGTTGCCGACGACCAGTGCGAAGCAACCGGCCAGCGCCGCCCGCACGGCCCAGCCGCCGGCCGCGCCGATGTGGCCGGTGTTCCTCACGCCGACGTACGCCACCCCGACGTTCCGCGCCTTCTCGACCCCCAGATCGATACCGAAACGGCACCCGACCTGCCCGAGCGAGGCGGCGCCATCGACGACCGCGAAGCCCGGCCCTTCGCGCACGACGCGCGGCCGGGCGTCGGGCCGGTACCCGCCGGCCCGGAGCTTGGCGAGGTAGCCGGGGAGGAGCTTCGTGCCGTGCGTGTGGACGCCGAAGGTGTCGGCGAGGACGAGCGACTCGGCCGCCGCGCGGGCCCCGTCGAGCCCGACCCGCGAAAAGGCCTCCGTCACCCAGGCCTCGAGGGCCTCGTGGCGGATCGGCGTCGCGGGGGCCGAGGAGGTGCTCATGACGTACGAGGCGCGCTACGGGACGGAGGCGGGGGGCGGAGAACACTCCGATCAGGAGGGTTTCCGTGGAGCGGTGACGCCGTTGACGATGCTCGGGAGCGGCCTGTCGTGGGCCGCGGCGAGGGCGAGTTCCGCGGCGGTGGTCCGCAGGCGTTGCACCGCCGCCGGGGAGACGCTCGCGACGTGCGGCGCGAGGATCACGTTCGGCCGGCCGAGGATGGCGTGGCCCGCGGGGATCGGCTCGGGGGAGAAGACGTCGAGCGCGGCCCCGGCGACCTGTCCGCTCTCGAGCGCGGCGACGAGCGCCCCCGGATCGACCAGGTCCCCTCGCGAGAGATTCACCACGAGCACGCCGGGCTTCGCGCGGGCCAGCGCCGCGTCGTCGATCATGCCGCGCGTCTCCGGCAGCGACGGGCAGTGGAGCGTGATCAGGTCGCTCTCGGCGAGGATCTGGTCGAGCGTCGCGCCGACGGCGCCGAACGCCCGCACGTCGGAGGGACTGGCGACGGGATCCGAGACGAGCACGCGTCCGCCGAACGCCGCGAGCCTGCGCACCACGCCGCGGCCGATGCGACCGAAGCCGACGACGCCGACGGTCATGCTCGCGAGGGTCCGGAACCCCGCCACCTCGCCGACGAGCCCCCACTGACCCGAGTGGACGGCTCCGGAGTGCGGCACCACCTGCCGGGTGAGGGCGAGGATGAAGGCCAGCGTGTGGTCGGCGACCTCGTCGATGCAGTAGTCGGGGACGTTGCAGACGGGGATGCCGCGGGCCCTGGCCGCCTCGAGATCGACGTTGTCGACGCCGATGCCGTAGCGGACGATCGCCTTGGCCCTGTTCATCGCGCCGATCACGCCGGCGTTCACCGGGGCGAACTGCGTGATCACGGCGTCGGCGTCGGCGACGGCCGCAGCGAGCACGGCGGGGTCCTTGGAACGGACGTCCACGACCGTGCAGCCGGCCTCCTCGAGGATCCCCCGTTCGACGCCCAAATCGGCGAACGACCGGTCCGTGACCACCACTTTCATGGATTCCCCGCTGGCACGAGTCGACTGTCGACAACCCCGCGGGATCATAGCAGCGGCGCGGACGGCCTCCTACTCCCGACCCCGTCCGTCGAGAATCACCGCCGCGTCGTGCTCGCGGAGGAACGTCTCCAGTTCCCGCCGCATGGGGCACCCCAGCCGGCCGCCGAATCGGGTGCACTTGAGCGACGCGGCGAAGACGGCGAACTTCGCCGCCCGCGCGCTTCCCATCCCCTCGACGAGCCCCAGCGCCAGCGCCCCGTGGAAAACGTCGCCGGCGGCGAGCGTGTCGACCACGTCGACGCGTGGCGCGGCGACGCGGCGGACGGCGCCCTCCTCGACCCACACGTACCCCGCCGGGCCGCAGGTCGCACCGACATGGGGAGCGCCGGTGCGGGCCGCGACCGCGCGGAGCGCCTGCTCCACGACCGCCGCATCGCCGTCGGAGATCCCCTCCAGCCGGAAGAGCCCGGCGTCGGAGAAGACGAGGTGCGTCGCCAGCGGCACCAGCTCCGCGAGCACCTCGCGCGGCGCCACGTCGGCATCGAGCATGCCGGGCACGCCCGCCTCCCTCGCGGCCGCGAGCGCCGCGGCGGCCCCCTCGGGCCAGCGCGTGTCGACATGGACGACGTCCGCACCGCGCACCAGGTCCGAGCCGATCCATGTGGCGGAGCGGTCGAGACTCGCGTCGTGGTAGGGGACGACGAGCCGGTCGCCACGGGCGTCGATCACCGCCACGGCCACGCTCGACCGGCCGCCGGGGACGACCCTCACGCCGCTGACGTCGAGCCCCGCGGACGCGAGCGCCTCCCGCATCGCCGCCCCTCTGGGGTCGTCGCCGACGCGGCCGAGCACGGAGGCGGCACCGCCGAGCCTCACGAACGCGCAGGCGGCCGACACCGCCATCCCGTCGACCACCTCCGCGGCGTCGCGGGCCAGCACCTTGCCCGGCACCGGAGGCACGTCGTCGACCAGGTACAGCGTCGTCGTGCAGATGCCCCCCACGGCGATCATCCGCGGCGCTCGTTTCGAACACGTCATGTCGATCGCT
>CAWUOA010000360.1:0-3721 GCA_963923225.1 uncultured Planctomycetaceae bacterium | reverse complement strand
CCCGGAAGAGCCCCCCGAGGCCCGCGGAGGCCCCACGACGCCCCCGTCTGGTCCTCTGATCGCCTCAGGCCGGGCTCTCGGCTCCCGCGGCCTCCCGGCCAATTCGGGATGCCGGAGTCATCCGGCTCGAGCGGAGGAGCGCCTGAACCAAGACCGCCTCCGCCGGCCCGCCGTCCGGCGACGGACGGGCCCCGACTCTGCCCCACGGACAGCCGCCCGATCAGACGATGGCGAAGTTGGCGAGCGTGCCGGTGTAATTGACGCGGATCACGAAATCAGTGGCACTGTACCCGGCAGTGGCGTCGTTCACGACCAGGTAGAACGCTCCCGGCGTGCCGGAGAAACTCACCATCGCCGCGGCGTTGGCCGCGAAGTTCGCGGTGGTGAACTGGCCCGCCAGCGACGTCGCCGAGTAGGCACCGTTCACGGTCACCTTGCGGATGGCGGCGGCGTTGAGGGCCGTCGCCATGTCGAAAAGGTCGGTCCCGATCACGAAGTCGGCGATGGTGTCCATCGCAGCGGCCGTGGAACCGACGGGGGTGAGGTAGCGGAAGGTGTCGGCGCCCGTACCTCCGGTGAGCGTGTTCACCCCGGAGTTCCCCGAGAGCACGTTGTTCAGCGCGTTGCCGGTGCCGTTGATCGCGGTGGCTCCGGAGAGAACGAGATTCTCGATGTTCGCGCCGAGCAGATAGGTGATGGAACTCGTCACCGTGTCTGTGCCCGCATTGGCACCCTCGACGACGACGTCGCCGGCGTTGTCGACCGTGTACCCGTCGTTGCCGACGCCGCCGTCCATGTAGTCGGCACCGGCGCCGCCGTCGACGCTGTCATTCCCGCCCCCGCCGTAGATCACGTCCTGGTTGGCCGTGCCAACGAGCGTATCGGCCGCCGACGTCCCCACCAGTTCCGACCCGAGCGGGGCGGAGACGCTCGAGAAGATCGACTGGATCGTGTTCGCGGCGGTGAGGAAGTCCGCCGACGCACGGATCGTCGTCCCGAGGGCGAGGCCATTGGCGGCACTCGGCCGGAACGTGGCCGCGGTGGCCCCGGGGATGGCGGCCCAGGCGAGCGTGGCGGCGTTGTAGGCCTGCCACTGCACCCCGAGGACGCGCGACGCCCCGGCCGCCGCCGGGATCGTGAACGAGAGCGTATTCGCCGGCGCGGTGACGCCCAGCGTCGTGTCGAGCGGTGCGGCACTCGTCACCGAGGCGTATCCGGCGAGAACCGCCGTGGACGTGCTCGCCGTGATCGCCCCCAGCGCCGATGCCGGATAGGCGTTGGCCAACAGCGAGGTGATCGTCGCCGCCGACATCGGCAGGTAGCCGCTGGTCGACGCGGCGTTGGCGGCGATGAAGTCGAAGCCGAACACGATGTTCTCGGCCCCGAAGATCAGATCGCCCACCGTCGACGTCTCGACGCCGGTCGTGTCGATCACCCGGATGCCGATCTGCGTCGTCGGGGCGAGCGGATCCATCACGCGGGCGAAGGTGAAGTTCGTGCGGGGACCGGCGTAGAACACCGTGTCGGCCGAGCCTGCCACGGAGGGGTTGTAGACCACGCCAGTGGCCGCCAGGACCGCAGTCTGGCCGAAGGTGAAGGTGGGCACCGACTTGAGCAGGTCGAGGAAGTGCTTCCCGCCACCAGCCGGGACGCCGTCGAGGACGCCGTTGGCTTGAAGGACTCCGGCGGCGTTGTAGGTGCCGATGAGCTTGTCGAGGCGCATCGAGTCGAGAACGATGACGTCGTCGCCGGGGCCGCCGGTGACGTAGTCGCTGTCGCCGCCGCCGATGATCCAGTTGTTGCCGCTGTCGCCGATGATCTGATCCGGTAGCGCGCTGCCCTCGACACCCTGGATATCAACCCACAATTGGCCGAAGGGGGTGCTCGTGGCCATGTTGATGTTCTGGAAGTGCAGGTCGGCGACCTTGTTGAGCGGCACGTTCAGGTCGCTGAAGGAAACGACGTTGAATCCGAACTCGCCCAGTGCTTCGTCGACGTTGAGATTCTGGCTCTGGCCGCCGGTGCCGCCGTTGAGGATGTCGTCGCCGTAGCCGCCGAACAGCTGATCGGGACCGGCACCGCCGAACATCCGATCGTCGCCCCATTCGCCGTAGTTGGTGTCGAGGCCCTCGCCGCCATCGATCACGTCCTGCCCGGCACCGCCGAAGGTGGTGTCGACGTCGATGCCCCCGGAGAGGTAGTCGTCGCCGGCACCGGCCTGGATCTCGTCGATCCCGGCCTCGCCGAAGAGCTTGTCATTGCCGGCCGCGCCGATCACCACGTCGGCGTCGTCGCCGCCGTGGATCTCGTCGTTGCCGATGCCGCCGTCCATGAAGTCGGGGAGCGTGCCGCCGTAGAGGAGGTCGTCGCCTCCCTCGCCGTACACATGATCGGCGCCAGCGTTGCCCAGGAGGGTGTCGTTGCCGTCGCCGCCGTACACCGTGTCGTCACCGTCACCCATGTCGATGTAGTCGGGATAGGCGGTGCCACCGAGCACCTCGTGGGAATTGAAGCCCTTGGACGGGGTGCCGTCGGGATTCAGGCCGTAATCCGGCCTGGTGTCCATGATGTAGTTGACGCCGGCCTGGTTGACGATGAACCCGTTGAGGATCTCGGAGAAGCCGAAGTCGGAGAAGACACCGATCTTCTGGGACTGCACGAGATCACCGTACTTGTGGTCTCGCTCGACGCCGCCGGCGATCGACGAGGGATTCTCCCCCACCTCGACGTAGCTGTCGGCCATGAACATGACGTTGCCGACGAGGTGCTTGGCGCCCGTCGTCCGCTCGATCACGTCCTTGAACTGCTCGGTGCTGACCGCCGAGCTGAGCTCGGTGAAGATCGGCAGGCCGAGCTGGAGCCGCCAGAAGTAGTAGTTGCGGTCGCCGTTGATGAGCCGCGTCATCTGGTCGCAGAAGATGGCGTCGAAGGTCGACCCGAGCTCGCCGAGGAAGACGTGCTTCTCGGCCAGGCCGCCGTTCCAGGCGTCGATCTTGTTGAAACCCTTGTCGGCGGTCGCGCCGGTGCCCATGAAGAGCACGGCGTTGATGGCCGAGTTGGCGGGCGTCCAGCCGAGCGTGGCGATCGCCGATTGCTCGTTGGCCGAGAGAGCGCCGTAGGCGGTGCCCTTGGAAAGCTTGACGACGGCATCGGCCTTCGTGAGGTCGCCGTTGAAGGAGTAGGCGGCGATGAAGTTGTTGATCGAGTCGGGGTTCTGGATGTTCTTGGCGAAGTCGTTCCAGCTCGTGTAGGGCTGCAGCCCCGCGTTGAGCGCGATCGTCTTGTCGAGCGTGGCGCGAAGAGTCGGGTCCTCGACGCCGCCGTGTGCGGCCTGGCCGGCGAGCAAACTCGACTGGAGCGTGGCGACCCGCGCCGACATGCCGCCGGAGAGCGCGGTGCGGAGGTCGTTGAGCGTCGGCATGCCGAGATCGCGGCCGCGGGCGATGTTGGCCGCGGCGAGATCCTGCGGTTGGCCGAGGAGTTTCTGCTGGAGGGCCGGCGTGACGAACTCGTCGAGTTCGCTGGCGACCTGCCGCGTCATCCCCTGGGCGATCGCCGTCGGGCCGACCTTGGCGAAGGCCCCCGGATTGAGGAAGCCCTGCTCGAGCGAATAGTGCATGACGGCGGCGGTCAGGCTGCCGTTGGGGTCGAGGGCGTCGATCGTCTCCCGCAACTCCGAGTGGCCGAAGCGGAAGGCGACCTGGCTGTAGTCGAGGGTGAC
>CAWUOA010000359.1:0-3737 GCA_963923225.1 uncultured Planctomycetaceae bacterium | reverse complement strand
TTGCCGAGGTGGTCGATGTCGTCGACCTCGACCTCGTTCTCGCCGTCGGACAGACGGAGCATGTACTTGATCGCGGCGATCAGGTCGTCCGGCCGGAGGGTCATCTCCGTCTCGGGCACCGACAGGCCGAGCTTGCGGTTGATGCGGAATCGGCCGACCCGGCCGAGGCGGTAGCGGTTGGTATCCTTGAACTTCTCGTCGAAGAGGGCGATCGCCTTGTCGAGTGCCGGCGGATTGCCGGGGCGGAGCCGCTGGTAGATGCGCACCAGCGCGTCCTGGTGGCTCGGGCAGACGCCCGTGCGGCGCTTCGACTCCTCGGCGTCCTCCTTGAGGCTGTTGAAGATCAGCGGCACCTTCTGGTCGTCGAGGACCTCGATGGCCGGCAGGCCGGAGGTGCAGATCAGCTCCGCTTGGTCGTGGGTGATCTTCGAGCCGGCTTCGACGATGATCTCTCCGGCACGGTCGTTGGTGCTGCCGTCCTTCTGCTTCGGCGGGTAGACGACGTCATCGGCGGCGATCTTCCCCTCGATCTTGGCGACGTACCGACCGCCGTCGGTCTTCACCTTCTCCGGCGCGTAGAAGAGCTTGAGGATCTCGGAGTCGTTGGAGTACTTCGGATCCATGGCGCGGAGGAGCGTCAGCGCCGAGAACTTGCCGCTCTGGTCGATGCGGACCTGGAGGGTGTCCTTCTTGGAGACGTTGAGCTCGATCCAGCTGCCACGTTCCGGGATGATCCGGCAGTTGTGCGTCTTGCGGTCGGTCGACTCGGTGTCGGCGACGAAGTCGATGCCGGGCGACCGGTGGAGCTGACTGACCACGACGCGTTCGGCGCCGTTGATGATGAACTCACCCCCGCCGAGCATGATCGGGATGTCGCCGAGGTAGACCTCCTCCTCGATCGGCTGTTCGCGCGTGAGACGCAGCCACACCTTGAGGGGGCGGCCGTAGGTGAGGCGGAGTTGCCGGCACTCGTCGGGATCGTAGCGTGGCTTGCCGAGGTCGTAGCGGACGTACTCGAGCTTGACGGTCTTGTCGTAGCTCTCGATGGGGAAGATCTCGCGCAGCACCCCCTCGATCCCCTCGTCGCGGCGCTTCGACGACGGCACCTCGTACTGCAGGAAACGATCGTAGAACCGGGTCTGGATCTCGGTCAGGTCGGGAATCGAATGGCTGGCGCGGCTGCTGCCGTAACGGCGGATCTCGGTCGGCTGGAGGCGGCGAACGGCGCGGGTGGCCATTGGATGGATGTCTCCCAGAAGAACGCGTGCGGGAAGGAAACGCGTGGAGGACCGTGAGGTGGGCGGGGCTTCAGTCGCGGCCGCCGGGCGGGTGGAACGCCACGGCGTGGCGTCGACACGACCGATCGGACGCCGTACCGTGCCGACGCCCCGGCTCCGTTCGGCAACGGATGGGAACACCGGCCGGACGAGCGGCGCGCGACACCGGCAGAAACGACCATCCGCGCGAACCGGACGCATCGACAGCGCCGGGCCGGCGGTAGGCAGGGAGGGGAAGGGAACTCGCTCAGCGACGGCGCATCACTCACAACGGACCGCCCCAAGGCGCTGACGACACCGGAGGTGCAGACAGACGCCACGGAAAGGGGACGACGGAAGCGAGCCATGCAAAAACTATACCGAGCGGTGGCCGGAAAGCAAAGCCTCCGGCCACCGCCGCAGTATCAGCGGACCAAAATCACTTGATCGCGACCTTGGCCTTGGCTTCCTCGAGCTCCTTCTTGAGCTTCTCCGCGTCGGCCTTGGAGATGCCCTCCTTGACCTTGGCGGGAGCGCCTTCCACGAGGTCCTTGGCCTCCTTGAGGCCGAGCCCGGTGGCGGCACGCACCACCTTGATGATGCCGATCTTGGCATCGGCCGGGAAGCTCTCGAGAACGACGTCGAACTCGGTCTTCTCGGCCGCGGCCTCGGCGGCACCGCCGCCTGCGCCACCGGCACCGCCCGGGGCGGCCATCATCACGGCGCCGCCGGCGGCCGGCTTGATGCCGTGGACTTCGTCGAGGTAGTCGGAGAGCTCCTTCGCGGCCTTGAGGCTCAGGGACACGATCTTGTCGCCGAGATCCTTCGTTTCCTTGGTGAACTCACGCGTCGCTTCAGCCGTTGCCATCGCTCGAGATCCTTTCCCTTCGAGATTGTGTCCGACGGGGGAGCCGCCGGCGCAGAGTCATGTGTGGTCGTTCAATTCCTCCCCCCCGGGATGGACCAGATACCGGGGAGGGGAGTGCGAAAATGGGGAACCCTTAGTCATACCACGAAAGCGGCCGTTTGGAAGAGGACGCCCGGGGGATGCGGTCCGAAAGTCGTGTCAGGCGGCAGGAGCCTCTTCCGGCGAGGCCTTCTCGAGATCGTCGATCCGCGAGGCCAGCTGCCCGGCCAGGGTGCCGCCGGCACCGAGGATCTGGCCGGAGAGGGTCGACCCGAGCGAGGAAATCTGGCCGGAGAGGATCGAGAGCTGTTCCGAGCGCGTCGGCCACTTGGCGACGTTCTTGACGTCGGCCGCCTCGAGCCGGGATCCGTCGAGTGCGCCCCCGCGCAGTTCGAGGCCCTCGAAGTCCTTGATGCCCGAGACCCGGTCCAGTTCCTTCGCCAGATCGACGACGTCCTCGCCGCCCCAGGCGATCGCGAGCATCCCCTCGGTCTTGCCGAAGGCGGGTGCGATCGGGGTGTCGAGCGTGGCCCGCCGCGCCAAGCTGTTCTTGATCAGTTGGAGGTTGATCTTCTTCTTCCGCAGCGTCTGGCGGAGCGTCGTGGTCTTCGTGCCGTCGAGGCGACCGAGGCTGACGACGATCACCTCGTTGACGCCCTTGAGGCGGCCCTTCAGGTCGTCGACGAGGAGGTTCTTGACGAGCTTGCTCATGGCTATGTGGCCCCCGGAAGGGGCGATTGGTGTCGCGGGAACCGCGGCAGGTGCGGAGGGTGTCGTTACGAAGGGAAAGGTGAGGCGGCGGAGCGTCAGGCCGCGACCATCACCCCCGGGGTCATGGTGGCGGAGATCGAGATGCTCTTCACGTACTGGCCACGGACGCTATTGGGCTGCATCGACTGGATGTAGTCGATGAAGGCCCGGACGTTGTCGACGAGCTTGGCCGAATCGAAGCTGGCCTTGCCCACCACGGCGTGCACGATGCCGGTGGGGTCGTTGCGGAATTCGACCTTGCCCGCCTTGTACTCGCTGACGGTCTTGCGGATGTCGGCGGTCACGGTGCCGGCACGGGGGCTCGGCATCAGGCCGCGGGGCCCGAGCACCTTTCCGAGCGGGCCGACCAGGCCCATCATGTCGGGGGCCGCGATGCAGACGTCGAAGTCGGTCCAGCCCTCCTTGATCTTCTTGGCGAGATCGTCCGCGCCGACTTCCTCGGCGCCCGCCGCCTTCGCCTCGTCGGCGAGATTGCCCTTGGCGAACACGACGACGCGCTTCGACTTGCCGATGCCGTGGGGCAACACGAGCGAACCACGGACGATCTGATCCGCCTGCTTGGGATCGATGCCCAGGCGCATGTGGATTTCGACCGTCTGATCGAACTTGGCCGGCGGCATGCTCTTGAGCACGGCGACGGCGTCGGCGATCGGAAGGGGGGCTTCGGTCTTGGGCAACTTGGCGAGCATCGCCTTCATGCGCTTGGAAACGGCCACGGCTGCGATCCTGGGTCTTCGGGAAATGGGGGGAGGGGGAACTGTCTCTTATACACATCTCCGAGCCCACGAGACCAGAGAGGATCT
>CAWUOA010000358.1:0-3754 GCA_963923225.1 uncultured Planctomycetaceae bacterium | reverse complement strand
GTGGTGGCGCTGATGAAGGAAGTGGAGCCGCTGCTCTCTCCCGAGGCCCACGACAAGGTCACGCGGCTCCTCTGCGAGGTGACCGCCTACGACCTGATGAACACGCTCCACATGGCCCACGCCTCCCGTCCGCGGACCAAGTTCCGCGGCTGATTCCGGCCGGCCCGCCGTCGGCCGTGCCCGTCCGATCCCGTTCTCCTTCCTTTCCGAGGTGTCCCATGGCTGGTGGTCAACCCAAGGCTCCCTTCTGGCTCGCCGTGTGGGCGGTGATCCTCGGGCTCGTGGCGCTGGCCGCCTGGCGGGCCGGGATGTTCGGCAACGGCGCCGCCGGTCCCGGCCGTGGCGGCGCCCAGGTCGCCGGTGGCCCGGCCGGCGGCCCTGCCGGAGGCGGTGGTCCCGGAGCCGGCGGCGGCGCGGAGCCTCCGCCGGCGGGCGAGGGCCCCGAGTCGGAGGCGCCCGACGACGCGGTGCCCACGACCGTCAAGGAGTACGCCTTCAAGCCGGCCGAGAAGCTGCCGCCGGTGAAGGGCACCAGCGCCTACAAGCCGCTCGAGAACGACACCGTCCGCTTCGCGCTCAACGTCTGGGCCGGCTGGGCCCCGATCATCCACGCCAACGACGGCTTCAAGGCGGGGAAGGAATGGCGCACGCCCGACGGCAAGCCGTTCAAGATCGAGTTGGTGCTCATCGACAACCCCGTCACGATGCGCGACGCCTACGCCGCCGGCGAGGTCCACGTCGGCTGGGCGACGCTCGACATGATCCCGCTGTTCCTCGAGGGGCTCACCGACCGGTCCGGCGCTCCCAAGGACAGTCGCGTGATGCCCCGCGTCTTCCAGCAGGTCGACTTCTCCAACGGCGGCGACGGGATCGTCGTCCGGGAGGGGATCCGCACCGTCAAGGATCTCGTCGGCAAGAAGGTGGTGCTCGCGCAGAACTCGCCGAGCCAGTTCTTCGCCCTCAACATGCTCGTCGCCGGCGGCCTCCAGCCCCAGGACGTGGAGATGGTCTACACCGAGGACGCCTTCCAGGCAGCGGCGGCCTTCAATTCCCAGAAGGACATCGCGGCGGCGGTCTCCTGGGCGCCCGACATCTACAACCTCGCCAAGGCGAAGGGCAACCGGATGCTCGTCACCACGCAGACGGCCAACCGGCTCATCGCCGACGTGTGGTTCGCCCGGGCCGACTTCGCCCAGGACCACCCCGACAAGATCGAGGCGATCGTCCGCGGGATCTTCGACTCGATGGAAGTCCTGAAGACGGAGCAGGGGAAGGCGCGGGCCGCGGAGCTGATGGCCGCCGGCTACAACATCCCTGCCACCGACACCCTGGCGATGCTCGGCGACGCCCACTCCACCAACTGGGCCGAGAACTACCAGTTCTTCGTCAACCGCAACAATCCGGCCAACTTCGAGCGGATCTGGAAGCAGGCCTACTACCTCTACCGCCGCGTCGGCGCCATCTCGAATCCGCCGGTGCCGTTCGACCAGGTGATGGACTTCTCCGTCATCCAGAAGCTCGGCAAGGAGCCGAAGTACGCCGAGACCCGCGACGAGTACACCAAGCCGCTGCCCCCGAAGCGGCTGGCCGACATCCGCGCCGAGAACGACGAGATCCTCACCAACACCGTCGTCATCCACTTCTTCCCCAACAGCTGGGACCTGCGCAAGAAGATCGTCCGCAAGGTCGACGGCAGGGAGGTGGAGGAGCCCTACGACGCCAGCGTCGATCTGGTCCTCGACGAGGTGGCGACGCTCGCCAAGCAGTTCGGCGCCGCCCGGATCGTGATCGAGGGGCACACCGACTCCTCGATGAAGGGGCGGATTCCGGCCGACGTCGTTCGTGAGCTCTCGCAGCGCCGGGCCAACGCCGTGAAGGAGGCGCTGGTGGAGAAGTTCGAGTTCGACGAGGGGCGCTTCGCGGTCGACGGCATCGGCTGGGACCGCCCGGTCGATCCCGAGCAGCCCGACAATCACGCCCTCAACCGGCGCGTGGAGATCAAGGTCTACTCCGCCGAGAAGGAGTGAGCGGCAGGGAGGGAGGGACGCCGATGGCGGAAAGAGCCGAACCGACGCCCGCCGATTCCGCCGCCGACGGCGGGAACGGCGACGCCGCGGAGAAGGTCGCGCCACGGGCGATTTCCCCCGCCTCCGCCACGGTGGGCGGCGACGCGTCGGGCCGCCCGATCGCGCCGCTCCGCGGCGATCCCACCACGCTCGCCGCGTTCTTCTGGGGCTTCACCTGCATCGCGGCGGTCCTCGCGGTGTGGTTCGTGGTCACCTCCGGGCCGCCGGGGGAGCCAGAGCGCCGGATGGTGAGCCCGACGACGCTGCCGAGCGTGGCCGAGACCCTCTCGGCGGTGCCGCGGGTGTTCGGCGAGCGAAAGCTCCTGGCCAACACGCTCGTGACCCTGAAGCGCGTCTGTCTCGGCTTCGGGCTTTCCGCGGCGGTCGGCGTGCCGCTGGGAATCCTCGCCGCCTGCTTCCCCGCGGTGCGCGCGTTCCTCGCGCCGCTGGCGGTCTTCGGCCGCAACATCCCCGTGGCGGCGCTGATCCCGCTGACGTTCTTCTTCTTCGGGATCGGCGAGTTCCAGAAGGTGATGTTCCTGTTCATCGCGAGCGTCGCCTTCGTCCTCTCCGACACCACCGCCGCCGTCCTCGACGTGCCGCAGCGGTTCGTCGACACCGCGCTGACGCTGGGGGCGTCGCGCTGGCAGATCGTCTGCAAGGTGCTCGCGCCGCTGGCGGCGCCGTCGATCTTCAATTCGCTGCGGCTCCTCTTCGGCCTGGCGTTCGGCTACGTGATGCTCGCGGAGCTGGTCAAGTTCGGCACCGACTCCGGTGGCCTGGGGGATCTGATCAACATCTCGCAGCGCCGCGGCCAGCGCGAGCCGATCCTCATCGTGCTCCTGGTGATCCCGCTGGTCGCCTGGGCGATCGACCGGGCGCTGTGGTGGCTGCAGTGCGATCTCTTCCCCTACCGCTACGGGGGACGGGGACTGATCCCGCGCGTCTGCGGCCGCCTGCTCCACGGCCGGCCGACGGAGTTCCGCCCATGAGCGACGCTCCGGCCCCCCCGACGCCCGAGACCCGGCCCGCCGCGGTCGAACTCCGCGGCGTGACGAAGATCTACCATCCGGGCACGCCGCGCGAGGCGGTGGCGATCCGCGACGTCTCCTTCACCGTCCCCGACCTTCCCGACAAGGGGGAGATCTGCACGTTCCTCGGCCCCTCGGGGTGCGGCAAGAGCACGGTGCTGCGGTTGGTGGCCGGCCTCGAGCCGCAGTTCCCCCCCACCTCCGGCAGCGTCCACGTCCTCGGCCGCGAAGTGATCGGCCCGGGGGCCGATCGGGGGATGGTGTTCCAGGACTACACGAGCTTCGACAACCGCACGGTGCTGGCCAACGTGACCTTCGGCCTCGAGTGCCGCGGCGTGGCGCGGCGCCGCCGCGAGGCGGAGGGGCGGGAATGGATCGAGCGCGTGGGGCTCGACCCGGTCCGCGACGCGCTCAAGTACCCCCACGAGCTCTCCGGCGGCATGCGGCAGCGCGTGGCCATCGCCCGGACGCTGGCCCTCAAGCCGCGGATCATCCTCATGGACGAACCCTTCGGGGCCCTCGACCCGGCGACCCGGCTCGACATGCAGGATCTGCTCGTCCGCCTGTGGCGCGAGGTGGAGGCGACGGTGCTCTTCGTGACCCATTCGGTCGAGGAGGCGGTCTACCTCGGCGACCGGGTGTTCGTGATGGCGACGA
>CAWUOA010000357.1:0-3757 GCA_963923225.1 uncultured Planctomycetaceae bacterium | reverse complement strand
AGGGGATCCTCGACAAGCTCTCCCCCGAGCAATCGCGCGACCTCTTCACCTACCTCCTCACGCCCCCACCGGCGATGCCGCTGGAATCACCGCTCGACGCCCCTCCGGTGCGGTCGCGGGCGGAAGTGGCGGCGGCACTGGCGGGGAGCGAGCCGGTGACGGCCCCGCGGCCGCTCTCGATCGTGCTCGTCGACGGGGAGAAGGACCATGGCCCGGGCGAGCACGACTATCCGGCGTGGCGGGAGAAGTGGGTGCAGCTGCTGGCCGCCGCCGAGGGGGTGACGGTGACGCCCGCCCGCGAGTTCCCCACCGACGAGCAGCTCGCCGCGGCCGACGTGCTCGTCTTCTTCCAGCGCGGCAGCTTCGCCGACCGCCGGCCGCAGGCGATGGATGCGTTCCTGGCCCGCGGCGGCGGCGCGGTCTACGTCCACTGGGCGGTCGACGGCCGCGACCGGGCCGCCGACTTCTCGCGGCGCATCGGCCTGGCGAGCGGCGGCGCGATCGCCTTCCGCCACGGCCCCCTCGACCTCTCCTTCGAACACCGCGACCACCCCATCGTCCGCAATTTCGACTCGCTGAGCCTCCACGACGAGAGCTACTGGAAGCTCGTCGGCGACACGGCCGGGCTGACGGTCCTCGCCACGAGCGCCGAGGACGGCGCGGCCACGCCGCAGCTGTGGGTCAAGGAGGCGGGCAAGGGCCGCGTCTTCGTGAGCATCCCGGGCCACTACAGCTGGACGTTCGACGACCCGCTCTTCCGGATCCTCCTGCTCCGCGGCATCGCCTGGACCGCCCACGAGCCGGTCGACCGCTTCAACGACCTCGTCACCCCCGGCGCCCGCATGAGCCGGTGAAACACCCCGGCGGTATGCTGGAAAGAACTCCCCCGGAGCCCGGTGCGATGCCCGAACCCGAATACGACGGACTTCTGGCCCTCGAACGGATGGAGCGAGCCGTGGAGAAGGTGCGCGACAGGCTGCTGCGATCGACCGCCGCGCTCGAGGCCGCCGCCATCCCCTACGCCGTCGTCGGCGGCAACGCCGTGATGGCCTGGGTCGAGCAGGTCGACGAGTCGGCCGTGCGCTTCACGCAGGACGTCGACATCGTCCTCCGCCGCGAGGATCTCGGCCGCGCCGCCGAGGCCCTCGCCACGGCCGGCTTCGTCCACCGGCACTCCTCCGGCATTGACATGTTCCTCGACGGAGCCGGGGCCAAGGCCCGCGACGCGGTCCATGTCGTCTTCGCCGGCGAGAAGGTGCGGCCGGACTACGTGGCGCCGGTGCCCGACGCCGCCGAACGGGTGGCCTTCAAGGGATTCCATGTCCTCACGCTCGAGGCCTTGGTGCGCATGAAGCTCACCTCGTACCGCGACAAGGACAGGATGCACGTCCGCGACATGCTCGAAATCGGGCTCATCGACGCCACCTGGCCGTCCCGCTACCCGCCGGAGCTCGCCGCCCGGCTCCAGCACCTCATCGACACGCCCGACGGCTGACCGCCGGTCAGGCCTTCGCCGGGAAACGGTCCTGGATCGCCTCGACCTCCAGCGGCGTCGTCCGCATCCCCTCCATCGCCCGCACGCAGGCCTCGACGGCCGGCAGCGTGGTGATGCAGGGGACGCCATGGAGCACGCTCGCGGCCCGGATCCGCCCCTCGTCGGTGCGGGCCCCCTTGCCGCGGGGCGTGTTGAAGATCAGGTGCACGCGGCCGTCGATGAGGTGGTCGAGGAGGTTCGGGTGCCCCTCCTGGAGCTTCTTCACCGTCTCCACCGGGATTCCGGCGGCGGCCAGGGCCCGGGCGGTGCCGGACGTGGCGATCAGCTCGAAGCCCATCGCCACGAGCTTGCGGGCGATCTCCGCCATCTGGTCCTTCGCCTGCTGGCTCGCGACGCTGATGAAGATCGTCCCCTTGGCGGGAAGGAGGATCCCGGCGGCGATCTGGCTCTTGGCGAAGGCGGTGTCGAAACGGTCGGCCACCCCCATCACCTCGCCGGTGGAGCGCATCTCCGGTCCCAGCGCGATGTCGACGCCGGCGAACTTCACGAACGGGAAGACGCTCTCCTTGACGCTGTACCGGGCCGGCACCGGATCGGAGACGATCCCCTGCTCGGCGAGCGACTTCCCCGCCATCACCTTCACGGCCACCTTCGCCACCGGCAGGCCGGTCGCCTTGGCGACGAAGGGGACGGTGCGGCTGGCGCGGGGATTGACCTCGATCACGTAGAGGGTCGGCACCCCCTCCTCGCGCTTCACGGCGAACTGGACGTTCATCAGCCCGACGACGCCGAGCGCCCGGGCCAGGCCGGTGGCGGCACCCTTGATCTCCTCGACCACCGCGGGGGAGAGGCTGTGGGGGGGGATGCAGCAGGCGGAGTCGCCCGAATGGACGCCCGCCTCCTCGATGTGCTCCATGACACCGGCGACGATCACGTCCTTGCCGTCGGCGATGCAGTCGACGTCGACCTCGATCGCGTCCTCGAGAAACCGGTCGATGAGCACCGGCTGCCCCTGGGCGACGGCGAAGGCCTCGGCCACGTAGCGCTCGAACTGGGCCGTGTCGTAGCAGATCTCCATCGCCCGGCCGCCGAGGACGAAGCTCGGCCGCACGAGCGACGGGTAGCCGATCCGCTGCACCTCGCGGCGGGCCTGCTCGAGCGTCCGGGCGATGCCCGCGGCGGGCTGGCGCAGCCCCAGCGTGTCGAGCAGCGCCTTGAACTTCTCCCGGTCCTCCGCCTGCTCGATCGTCTCCACGCTCGTGCCGATGATCGGCAATCCGGCCGCGGACAGCGCGCGGGCGAGGTTCAACGGCGTCTGGCCGCCGAGTTGGACGATGACGCCGTCGGGCTGGATCCGGTCGGCGATGTTGAGGACGTCCTCGCAGGTGAGCGGCTCGAAGAACAGCATGTCGCTGGTGTCGTAGTCGGTGCTCACCGTCTCGGGGTTGGAGTTGACCATCACGCTCTCGATGCCCATCTCGCGGAGCGCGAAGCTGGCATGGCAGCAGCAGTAGTCGAACTCGATCCCCTGGCCGATGCGGTTGGGGCCGCCGCCGAGGATCATCACCCGCTTCTTTCCCGGGGCCTTCGGCCGGGTCTCGTCCTCCTCCTCCCACGAGGAGTAGTAGTAGGGAGTCTCGGCCTCGAACTCCGCCGCGCAGGTGTCGACGGCCTTGTAAGTGGCGACGATCCCGCGCCGCTTCCGCTCCTGGCGGACCTCCATCTCGGTGGCCGAGAGGAGCTTGGCCAACTGCCGGTCGGAGAAGCCGGCCTGCTTGGCGGCGCGGAGAAGGCCGTCGTCTATCCCAGAGAGCGAGCCGACGGTGGCCACCAGGCTCTCGAGCTCCACGATCTGCGAGAGCTGGTCGAGGAACCAGGGGTCGATCGCGGTGGCAGCGTGGATCTCCTCCACGCTCATCCCCGCTTTGAAGGCGTAGCGCAGGTACCACACCCGGTCGGGATCGGGGGTGGAGATGCGGGCCACGATGTCGTCGTGCGACGGCTCGGCGGGGGTGCCCCACAGGTCCTTGCCGTCGCAGCCGAAGCCGAAGGCACCCACCTCGAGGCCGCGGAGCGCCTTCTGGAACGACTCCTTGAAGGTCCGGCCGATGGCCATCGTCTCGCCGACGCTCTTCATTTGCGTGGTGAGGCGGGAGTCGGCCTCGGGGAACTTCTCGAACGCGAACCGCGGCACCTTGACGACGACGTAGTCGATCGAGGGCTCGAAGCAGGCCTTCGTCCGCCGGGTGATGTCGTTGCCGA
>CAWUOA010000356.1:0-3760 GCA_963923225.1 uncultured Planctomycetaceae bacterium | reverse complement strand
GAAGTACCTCACCCGCGAGTACCGGCAGGGGTGGGAGTTCGACAAGATCGCCTGAGATCGCCGGTCGGGCCGTTTGCATCCGCAAATCCGCGAGCCATCATCGTCGCCAGAGCGTCGGCGTCCACCGGAGGACGACACGCCTCCGCTTCGGGACGAAGAGCATGGCGCGCACCCCTCCGCGACGATCCCGCGCACCGCGCGGGCGCCGACCTGCGGCGCCGACACCGCGCGAAGCGCCGCGGCGCGACCAGCCGACGCGGCTGATGACGATCGTGGCGCGCGATCCGTCCGTCAGGCACGCCGACGGCCGCGTCGTCATGGCCCGAATCGCCGTCCCGGCCGAGGATCTCCATCCCGGCCCCCGCGGCTACCGCGTGCAGGTCGTCGACTACGACGCCGCGGCCGGCGTGTTCCACGGGGCGCACGATCTCCCCCGCCCCGACGAGCGCGAGCCGCGGCACTGGCGCGACGGCACGGCCGGCATCCTCCGCGATCGCCGGTTCCACGCGCAGAACGCCTACGCCCTGGCGATGCGCACGCTCGCCCGGTTCGAGTCGGCCCTCGGCCGGCGGCTCGACTGGTCGTTCGACAGCCACCAGATCAAGATCGCGCCGCACGCCCTCCACGAGCCCAACGCCTACTACTCCAGTGACGACGAGGGGCTCGTGTTCGGGTCGTTCGTCGGCGCCTCCGGCGGACGCGTCCACGCCGTCCTCTCCCACGACGTCGTGGTCCACGAGACCGCCCACGCCCTGCTCGACGGCCTGCGCCCCTCGTACTCCGTCCCTTCGAGCCCCGACCAGGCGGCGTTCCACGAGGGATTCAGCGACGTCGTCGCGCTGCTGTCGGTGTTCGCCCTGCCCGAAGTGGTCGAGCACCTGTTGCGCGGCGTTCCTGGCGCGGTCGACGGCGACGACTGCGTCCGGGCGACGGCGTGCACGGAGGAGGCGCTGCGCCGCTCGGCCCTCTTCGGGCTGGCCGCCGAGGTGGGGGGCGAACGCCCCGGCGGTGACGGCGACGTGCTGCGGCGTAGCATCACGCTCGATCCGGAGGAGGTGCGTCTCGGGGAGCGGGAGTTCGACGAACCGCACCGTCGCGGGGAGGCGTTCGTCGCGGCGGTGATGCGGGGCTTCGTCGCCGCCTGGGCCGCACGGATCGTGGGGATCGGCACTCCCAATCAGCGTCGCTACCCGCTCCGCCGGGTCGTGGAGGAGGGGGCCGACATCGCCGACGCCCTGCTCACCCTCTGGATCCGCTCGATCGACTACCTCCCGCCGGTGCACGTCACCTTCGGCGACGCGTTGTCGGCGGTGCTGACCTCCGACCGGAGGGTTCGCCCCGCCGACGGTCGGTGGGGCCTCCGCGACCGGATCCGCGCGAGCTTCGGCGATTACGGCATCCGGCCAGCCGGTGCGGCAGACGGCTGCTGGGAGCGGATCCCGGCGGGCCTGCGCACCGACGGCATCCACTTCGACTCGCTGCGGTTCGACGAGGCGGAGGTGTTCCGCTTCCTGTGGACCAACCGCGAGACGCTCGGGCTCCGGCCCGAGGCCCACACCCGCGTGCTCTCGGTCCGTCCGTGCCGGAGGGTCGGCGACGACGGATTCGTCCTCCACGAGACCGTCGTCGAGTACGTCCAGATCCTCAAGCCCACGCTGGCAGACCTGCGCGCGATGCGCGTGCGGGTTCCGGACGAACTGAAACGCTGGCTCCGTGCGGCCGCGGGGCCCGACCGCGGCGACGACGGCGTGACGCTTCCCGCGATCCGGGGGGGCGGCATCCTGGTCTTCGACGAATACGGCGTGCCGCTGTACCACGTCCACAACGACGTCCTCGGGGAGGCGCAGTGGGACCGCCTGCTCCATCTTCTCAGGAGCGGCAGCCTGACGGCGACGGGCGACGGATCGTTCTCCATCCGAACCGCGCGGCCGGCGGCGCTGCGGCGGCTGCCCGGGTTCGACGCCCCCCGGCGCGGCAGGGAGGCGTGGTGAAGCCCATGGCGACAGGACCTCTCTCGGCGGAGATCCGGGCCTTCCAGATGGGGTTCGGCGACTGCTTCCTCCTCTCCTTCCGCTACCCCGCGCGGTCTCGGCACGTCCTCGTCGACTTCGGCTCGACCGATCCGCCAGGCAACCGACCGGGCCCCGGGGCGACGATCGAGCGGCACCTCACGCGCGTGGCGGGCGAGATCGCGGCGGTGTGCGGCGCGGATGGGCTGTCCGTCCTCGTGGCCACCCATCGACATGCCGATCACATCAACGGCTTCGCCACCGACGGCGCCGGCGGTGGCCCGGGAGCGATCATCCGCGCCCTGAAGCCGAGAGTCGTGATCCAGCCCTGGACGGAAGACCCGCGCGCGGCACGGGACGCCCGCCGCGCGACGGGCCAATCCGACCGATCCAGGCGGAGCTTCGTGCTCGGGCTGGCGGCGATGAACGCGATCGCCGAGGAGATGGTGCGCCGTTCGGCGGCGCCCATCCGCGGCCTCTCCCACCGCGCCGCGGCGCAGCTCGGATTCCTCGGCCGCACCAACCTCGCCAACCGCTCGGCGGTGGAGAACCTCCTCGCGATGGGCGCGGCCCCGGGCGCCCGCGCCGTGTGGGCCCGCCACGGCACCGATCTCCGCCTGGGGCGCATCCTGCCCGGCGTGCGCGTCGACGTCCTCGGGCCCCCGGACCTCGAACAGACCGACGCCATCCGGCGGATGCGCTCGACCGACGCGGCCGAGTTCTGGCACCTCGCGGCGAAGGCGCTTTCGGCGCGCGGGGAGGGGCCGCGGTCGCGGCGGCGCGCGGCACCCCTCCCGGCCGAGGCCCGCTGGTTCTGCGATCGACTCGAGAAGGCCGGCTCCAGCCATCTCCTCGAGATCGTCCGCCAGCTCGACCGGGAGCTCAACAACACCAGCCTGATCCTCCTCTTCGAAGCGTGCGGTCGCCGGCTGCTCTTCCCCGGCGACGCGCAGCTCGAGCCCTGGCTCCACGCGCTCGAGGATGCCGACGATGCCGCGGAGACGCGGCGGAGGCTCGCCGACGTCGACGTGTACAAGGTCGGGCACCACGGCAGCCTCAACGCCACCCCCCGGCGAGCCCTGTGGGACCTGTTCCGCAAACGGGGCAAACCCGGCCGGGAGCGGCTGCACACCCTGCTCTCGACGAAACGGGGCAAACATGGCGACCCCCGAAACGGGACCGAAGTTCCCCGTCTGACGCTCGTCAAAGCCCTCGCCGACCAGACCGAGCTGTCCGATACCTCGGACCTGTCCGCCGCGGCCGATCGCGTGCGGTGCCATTTGATCCGACTCGACGCCGGGTCGATCGAGGCCGGGCCGATGCCGCCTCCGCCACCGAGGAGAGCCCCCGCCCGCGGCGGCCGCCGCCGCGGTGGCAGCTGACCGACGCCTCCGGCCGCCGCGATCTCAGGGCCCGGTCCTCGACGGACTCCAGAACGTGAGCCGGTTGCCGAAGGGATCGGCGATCGTCGTCTCGACGCAGCCCCATTCCTGCTCCTGCCAGCCGGGACGGGCCTGCCGGTAGGCCTTCGCCAGAAGCGCCTCGCAGAGCGCCGGGACGTCGTCGACCTCGATCCGGATCCGTGCGCCGGGCGACGCGTCGCCGAAATGCTCCGAGAGGTGGATCCGGCAATCCCCCTTCGAGAGCCCCATGTAGAGGGGCGTGTTCGGCTCGAAACGGTGCTCGAAGTCGACGGTGAAACCGAGGAAGCCGACGTAGAACTCCTTCGCCTTCGATTCGTCGAAGCTGCG
>CAWUOA010000355.1:0-3773 GCA_963923225.1 uncultured Planctomycetaceae bacterium | reverse complement strand
AAGGGCCACCGAAGCACGGTCCACGCCCAGGACAACGGCGGGTTCGAGTCGGCGCTCGTCGAGATGTACTGCCGCAGCCGGGCCGAGGGATTCGGCCCGGAGGTGAAGCGGCGGATCATGCTCGGCACCTACGCCCTCTCCGCCGGCTACTACGACGCCTACTACGCCAAGGCGCTCCGCGTCCGCCGCCTCATCCGCCAGGACTATCTCGACGCCTTCGCGAAGGTCGATCTCATCGGCGGCCCCGTCTCGGCCACGGCGGCGTTCAAGCTCGGCGAGAAGACGGGCGACCCGCTCTCGATGTACCTCGTCGACCTGTACACCGTCGGCACGAACCTCGCCGGCATCGGCGGGATCTCCTTCCCCTGCGGGTTCACGAAGTCGGGCCTGCCGATCGGGTTCCAGCTGCAGGGCCCGGCCTTGGGCGAGCCGCTCCTCCTCCGCGCCGCCGACCGCTACCAGCACCTCACCGACTGGCACCGCCGCCGCGCGCCGCTCGCCCGGACGCGGGGCTGATTCCGAAGGCGGGCCTCCGGGCTCCGCCGCCGCCCGCCAGGGCGCACCGTATCGCAGGAAGCCCGACCACCGCCGCCCCTCCGAGAGCGCACCCGTGACCGCGACCCCCGCTCCGTACACCACCGTCATCGGCCTCGAGGTGCACACCCAGCTCCTCACCGCCACGAAGCTCTTCTGCGGCTGCTCGACGAAGTTCGGGGCCCCGCCGAACACGCAGGTCTGCCCCACCTGCCTCGGCCTGCCGGGGTCGCTGCCGGTGATGAACAGGCGCGCCTTCGAGCTCGCCGTCCGGGCGGCGCTGGCCCTCGACTGCCGGATCGCGCCGTTCACCAAGTGGGACCGGAAGAACTACTTCTATCCCGACCTCCCCAAGGGCTATCAGATCTCGCAGTTCGACCTTCCCTTCTCCTCCGACGGCGCCCTCGAGGTGGCCGATCCGAAGGGGGCGTTCTCGCGGAAGGTGGGGATCATCCGCGTCCACCTCGAGGAGGACGCCGGCAAGAGCATGCACGACGAGGCCGCCGGCACCGGCGACACGCGCATCGACCTGAACCGGGCCGGCACGCCGCTGTGCGAGATCGTCACGCAGCCCGACCTGCGCTCGCCGCAGGAGGCCCGCGCCTGGCTCAACGAGCTGAAGCTGCTCCTGGTCTATCTCGGCGTGAGCGACTGCAACATGCAGGAGGGGAGCCTGCGGGTCGACGCCAACGTCAACCTCCACATTCCGCAGCCCGACGGCCGCATCGCCAAGACACCGATCGTCGAGATCAAGAACATGAACAGCTTCCGCTCCGTCGAGCGGGCGCTGGTCTACGAGTCGGCGCGGCAGTGGGAGGAGTGGCAGGCGACGAAGGTCGAGATGGGGAAGATGCCGAAACAGACCCGCGGCTGGGACGACCCCGCCGGTGTCACGCGGCCGCAGCGGCAGAAGGAGGAGTCGAGCGACTACCGCTACTTCCCCGAGCCCGACCTCGTGCCGGTGACGGTGTCTGAGGGGGACGTGGCCGCCGCCAGGGCCGCGATGGGCGATCCGCCGAGCGTCCTCCGCGTGAAGCTCGCCGAGAAGTGGAAGATCTCCCCCTACGACGCCGACGTCCTGGTCAACCAGGGCCGCGACCTCGTCGCCTGGTACGAGGAGCTCGCCGGGCTCGCCGGCGACGGCAAGGTGGCGAGCAACTGGATGCAGCAGGACGTCCTCCGCACGCTCAACGAGCGCGGCGGCACGATCGGCGAGTTTCCCGTCCGCCCCGCCCACGTGGCCGACATCATCGGCCGCATCGCCAAGGGGGACTTCGACACCAGCCGCGGCCGTGAGATCTTCGCGGACGTGCTCTCGAGCGGCCGCAGCGTGGACGACGTCGTGGCCTCGATGGGGATCGCCGCCGTCGGCGACGACGAGCTCGTCGCCCTCTGCCGGGAGCTCCTCGCCGCCAACCCGCGCGTCGTCGCCGACGTGAAGGGGGGGAAGGAGCAGGCCGCCGCCGGGCTCATCGGCCAGGCCAAGAAGAAGAACCCGAACGTCAATCCGGCCAAGGTCCGCGAGACCTGCCTCGAGCTCATCCGCGCGATGTGAGGGCGGCCGGCATGACGCGGCTGGTCACGCTCACCACCGACTTCGGCACCGGCAGCGTCTACGTCGCGCAGATGAAGGGCGTGCTCCTTTCGGGCGCGACTCCGCCGACGCTCGTCGACCTCTGCCACGACGCCCCCGCGCACGATCTCCGTGCCGCCGCCTGGTTCGCGGCGCGGGCCTGCCTCGGTTTTCCCCCCGGCTCGATCCACCTGATCGTCGTCGATCCGGGCGTGGGCACGGCCAGGCGCCTGCTCCATGCCCGCATCGGCGGCCACGACTTCCTCGCGCCCGACAACGGCGTGCTGTCGCTTGCGATCCGACGTGCGGGCCTCGAGTGGGCGCGGGACATCCCGCTCCCCTCCGGCGCCGCGGCCACCTTCCACGGCCGCGACGCCTTCGCCCCCTACGCCCGCGTGCTCGCAGGCGCGCCTGCGAGCGGGGCAGGGGAGGGGGACGCCTTCGGGGACTCCGACGCCGGGCGCCGCGTCGAGCCGGTGCTCCTCGAGTGGCCGGAACCGAAGACCCGCGACGATGGCGCGATCGAGGGGGAGGTGATCCACGTGGACGCCTTCGGCAACCTGGTGACGAACCTCCCCGCGTCGCTCCTGCCGAGGCTGCTCGCGGCGGGGGAGATCCGCGTCGGCGAGCGGACCGTGTCGCGGGTCGTGCGCACCTACGGCGAGGCGCCGCGGGGAAGCCTCGTGGCCCTCCTCGGCTCGCAGGAAGCGCTCGAGGTGGCGGCGGTCGAGGGCCGCGCGAGCGACCGTCTCGGCGCGGGAGTCGGCACGCCGGTGACGCTTCCCGTGGGACGCCCCGGCTGACCGCGCCCTCCGGAACCCGGAGGGCCTTGTGAGACCGACGGACCCCGGAGCCGCCGGGTATGATCGGGGCATGCTTTCCCGCGAAACCCTCGACGCCTACCGCCGCATGACCCCTGGCGAGCGGCTGGAAATCACGCTCGCGATGATGCGTGACAACACGCCTTACCTCCTGGCCGGCCGCCCGGAGGTCGTCGATCGCCGTTTCGAGTTGCTGCGAAGGGAAAACGACGAACGGAACGAGAGGATTCTCGCGGCCCTCGCGGCGCTGAAACGCCGGGCGGTGGGTGCAGGATGACCGATCTGCCGGCCGTCATCGTCGATCTCGTCGATCTCTTCGATCGCCTGGGCCTGCCCTACGCGATCATGGGAGGGATCGCGGTTCGAGCGCATGCGATCCCGCGGCCGACCTACGACGTCGACTTCACCCTCGCGGTGCCGCCGGATCGCCTCGGAGATTTGCTCGCGGCCATCCAGGAACGGGGATACACGATCCCCGATCAATACGCCGGGGGCTGGACCGACCGGGTCGGCGGCATGCCACTGGTCAAGATACGGCTGTACCTCGACGGTCGGGGAATCGACGCCGACATCTTCCTGGTCGAGACATCGTTCCAGCGGGATGTGATCGAGCGACGTGTGGCGTGCGAGGTGGAAGGACGACCGATGTGGATCGTGTCGGCCGAGGACCTCGTCCTGTTCAAACTGATCGCCAGCCGTCCCCGCGACCTGATCGACATCCAGGACGTGTTTTTCACCCAGGGCACCCTCGACGAGCCCTACCTCCGCCGCCAGGCGCAGGCGCTCGGTATCGAAACTCGCCTCGACGACGTGCTCGCCGAACGCGAATGACCGCCCCCGTGCAC
>CAWUOA010000354.1:0-3775 GCA_963923225.1 uncultured Planctomycetaceae bacterium | reverse complement strand
TGGCAGTGGGCGTGGAGGAACGGCAGCACGTCGCGGTGGAAGGTCGGGGCGCCGGCGGCGGGCGTTCCGGCCGGATCCGGTCGCTCCGGCCGGTCGAGCGGACAGCCGGCGGGCTCGGTTCTCGGCACACGGACGGGGCGGCCGGCGAGCAGGTCCTCGATGGCGTTTGCGAGTTCCGGCTCGGCGTCGCCCGGCGTCATCACGCCGCGGATCTTGTAGCGGTCGTCGATCCGGCCGGCGTAGCGGATCCGCCGCTCGCGGTCGACGAGCACCGCCTCGGGCGTGGTGGTGGCCCCGAGAGCCCCGGCCAGTTCGAATCGCGCGTCGAGATGGATCGGGAACCCGATGCCGTAGGTGGTGCGGTAGCTGTCGATCTCCGCGGGATCGTCGCACTCGCAGACCACGCCGACGAAGCGGACGCCCCGGCCGGCGAAGTCGGCGGACAGCGCCTCGAGCACCGGTCCGTAGGCCTGGGCGAGCGGGCAGGAGGGATGGAGGAAGGCGAAGCAGACGGCCTGGCCGTCGCCGAGCAGGTCGTCGAAGGCGTGCGTCACCCCGTCGAGCCCCGTCACGGCGAGACGCTCCGTCGGCGGCACGCTCTCTGGGCGGACCGGCGGGTCGGCGGCGAATCCCGCGACGCCCATGAACAGACCGACGAGGACGCCGGCCAGGGCCCGCCGCAGCGAGCGATCGACGCAGGAGGGTCGCGACATCCGGTGCACGCCAGAGGGGAAAGGGGATTTCAGCGTATCCGTTCGGCCGGCCGCGCCCCAGCCGGCCCGGAGGCTACACTGCCGGGATGCTCTGGATCGCCTGGAAAATGCTGATCGGGAACCGTGCCAAGTATCTCGGCATCGTGTTCGGCGTCGCCTTCGCGGCGCTGCTCATCGCCCAGCAATCGTCGATCTTCTGCGGCCTGATGGCCCTCACCGTGAGCCAGATCCTCGACGTCGAGGGGGCCGACATCTGGGTCATGGACCCGAAGGTCAAGTTCGTCGACGACGTCAAGCCGATGGCCGACACGAACCTGTTTCGCGTCCGCGGGGTGCCCGGGGTCGAGTGGGCCGTGCGCTTCTACAAGGGGGTCGCCCGGGCGAGGCTCCCCGGAGGCGAGTACGAGCAGGTGATCCTCCTGGGCATCGACGACGCGACGTTCGTCGGCGCGCCGCTCTCGATGGTCGAGGGGAGCATCGACGACCTCCGCATCCCGGACTCCGTGATCATGGACGTGGTGGGGTACGGCAAGCTCTGGCCCGGCGAGCCGTTCGAGCGTGGCCGGACGATCGAGATGAACGACCGCCGCGCCGTGGTGGTGGGCCTCGCCCGGGCGCGGAAGACGTTCCAGAGCTTCCCGGTCGTCTACTCCCGCTACTCCCAGGCGATCCGCTTCGCCCCTCCGGAGCGCAAGGTGCTGTCGTTCGTCCTGGCCTCCCCCACGGCCGGCGAGGACGCCGCCGGCGTGGCGCGGCGCGTCGAGGAGCAGACGGGCCTCCAGGCGCTGACGCGGAAGGAGTTCCTCCGCAAGACGATCGTCTACTACCTCGGCCACACCGGCATCCCGCTGAACTTCGGGATCACCGTCTTGCTCGGATTCCTCGTCGGCACCGCGATCGCCGGCCAGACCTTCTACCTGTTCATCGTGGAGAACATCCGCCAATTCGGCGCGCTCAAGGCGATGGGCACCGGCAACGGCACGATCCTCCTGATGGTCGTCGCCCAGGCGCTCCACGTGGGCGTCGTGGGACTGGGGTTCGGGGTGGGGCTCGCGGCGCTCTTCGGCTGGGGCACGCAAGGGCTCGCGAAGCTCTCCTTCTACATGCCCTGGCAGGTCCTCGCGATGACGGCGTCGGCGGTGTTCGTCATCGTCCTCCTCGCCAGCCTCCTCTCGATCCGCAAGGTGTTCGTCCTCGATCCGGCGGTCGTGTTCCGGAGCTGATCCCGTTTCTCCCCGGTGGCACGATGCCGCATCCCCTTCCCGCGAACCGCTCCGCTCCCCCGGCCGATTCCGTCGCCGTCCGGGTCCGGGGGGTGACGCGCGACTTCGGCGTCGGCGACGCCCGCACGCGCGCCCTGCGGGGAGTCGATCTCGACGTCGCCCACGGGGAGCTCCTGATGCTCGTGGGCCCCAGCGGCTGCGGCAAGACGACGCTCGTGTCGATCGTCGCCGGCACGCTCCTGCCCACCGCCGGCGAGGTGAGCGTGCTCGGCCGCGACCTCTCCGCCATGACCCCGGCGGCGCTGGTCCGCTTCCGGAGGGAGAACGTCGGATTCGTCTTCCAGTCGTACAATCTCCTCCCCGCGCTCACCGCGGTGGAGAACGCGGCGGTGCCGCTGGTCATCGCCGGCTGGTCGAGGCGCCGCGCGTTGCCTGTGGCGGCGGAGATGCTCGACCGGCTGGGTCTCGGCGCGCGGCTGACGAACCTCCCCTCCGAGCTCTCCGGCGGCCAGCAGCAGCGGGTGGCGATCGCCAGGGCGCTGGTCCACCGCCCGAGGTTGCTGGTCTGCGACGAGCCGACCAGCGCCCTCGACGCGGAGAACGGACGGATCACCATGGAGCTCATCGCCGACCTCGCCGTCGAGCCCGACCGGGCGGTGATCGTGGTCACGCACGACCAGCGCGTCTACCCCTACGCCGACCGGATCGCGGCGATGGAGGACGGGAGGCTCTCGTCGATCGAGGACGGCGAGCGCCGGCGGGCCGGGACCGCGGAGAGGAAGCGATGAGCACGTCGGATGCGGATCGATCGACCTCCGGCCCGCCGCGCGGCGCGCCCCTCGAGCGGCGCCGTTCCGTCGGCGACCTCTTCACGCAGGCCGTCCTTCCGGCGCTGGCGCTCTTCCTGGCGGGATTCGCCGGGTGGTACGTGTGGAAGACGCGGCCGGTGGAGCATGCCGTGCCCCCGCCGGCCGCCCCGCCGCGGAGCCCCTGGCGGCGGACGCTCGCCTGCGCGGGGATCGTCGAGGCCCAGACGGAGAACATCGCCATCGGCGCTCCCGTCGCGGGGGTGGTGACCGAGGTCCTCGTCCGCGTCGGCGACCGGGTCGCCCCGGGCGATCCGCTGTTCCGCCTCGACGACCGCGATCTCCGCGGGGCGCTGGCCGTGCGTCGCGCGGCCGTCGCGCAGGCCAAGGCCGAGCTCCTCCGCCTCGACGCCGAGCCGCGCCGCGAGACGCTCCCGCCGCTTCAGGCCGCGGTCAAGGAATCGCGGGCGGCCTACGACGCCGCCTCGGACGGCTTGCGCCGCGCGGAGGAGCTCTTCGCCCAGAAGGTGATCACCGAGCAGGACGTGATCACCAAGCGCGACGAGGCGGCCTACACCGGCGCCGCGGTGGAGAAGGCCGAGGCCGAGCTCGCCCTCCACGAGGCGGGCGCCTGGGCGTACGACCGCGACGTCTCGCGGGCGTCCCTCGCCCGGGCCGAGGCCGACCTGGAGAGCATGTCGATCGACATCGACCGGCTCACGATCCGTTCGCAGGTGGCTGCCGAGGTGCTGCAGGTCAACGTCCGACCGGGTGAGTTCGTGGGGACGCCGCCGGGCCTGGGGCTGGTGGTGATCGGGAACGTCGACCGGCTCCACGTTCGCGTCGACGTCGACGAGTTCGAGATCGGCCGCTTCGACCGCACCGCGCCGGCGGTGGCCACGCCGCGCGGCTCCCCGACGCAGGTCCACACGCTGCATTTCGTGCGCGTCGAGCCGTTCGTCGTGCCGAAGAAGTCGCTCACGGGCGACAACTCCGAACGCGTCGACACCCGCGTGCTGCAGGTGATCTACGA
>CAWUOA010000353.1:0-3777 GCA_963923225.1 uncultured Planctomycetaceae bacterium | reverse complement strand
ATCGTCGGCAGCGTCAGATGTGTATAAGAGACAGGGCTTCGGCGGAGGCCGCGCCGGCGGGCAGCCCGGATCGGCGCCGATGCCGCCGGCCGCGGCCGCACCGGAGCCGCTCGCCGCCGAGGGGCAGAAGCAGGAACAGGACAAGAGCCGGATGCTCGGCCGGAGCATGGCGCGCCGCGACGTCCGCGATCGGGCCAAGCGAAAGCTCGCCGAGAAGGAATCGCTCGACCTCCTGGCCGATGTCAAGGATGCCGAGAAGGCCGAGTTCGACGCCGACGATGCCGTCGCCGGCAAGCCTGCCGATCATTTTTTCCGGCAGAACCGGGGCGAGGCCGCCTCGGCTCTCTTCCGCCTCCTCGACCCCACCAAGGAGCACGCCGAGAACAACTACCGCCACCTCCGCATCGCCGCCCAGGACGCCTCGCTCGTCGGGCCAGGCCGATTCTGGCTCGACTACGTGAAGCGCGACCGGGCCCGGCCCTTCCGCTCCGTGCACCTCGCCGAGGCGACGCGGAACTTCCCCGAGATGATCCTGGCGCTGTCGCTGCTCGACCTGCCCTTCGCATCGCCCGAACATGCCACGACCTTCGACGGCGCGAAGATGACGCTCGTGCCCGCGGGCGCCTTCGTCGCCTTCCACGAACGGACCACGGCGGTCGAGGGGCCGGCCGCGGCCTCGAGCATCCTCGTGGGGCAGAACTTCCTCCGGCAGTCGGAACGACAGGAGATCGTCGACGGCGAACTGCGCGACAAGTTCGTGACGGGCGAGCTGCAGACGCACGTCGTCTACACCGCGAGGATCGTGGTCACGAACACCGGCTCCTCGCGCCGCAAGGTCTCGGTGCTCCTGCAGATTCCCCGCGGATCGATCCCCGTCCTCTCGAGCAAGGCGACGCGCACCGCGACGCTCCTCCTCGAGCCCTACGCCGTGCAGGCGCTCGAATACTCCTTCGTCTTTCCGGCGCCGGGCGAGTACGCCCACTATCCCGTCCACGTCTCGCAGGGTGAGGAGCTCCTCGCCTTCGTCCCTCCCGCCCCGTTCACCGTCGTCGACCGCCCCGCGCGGCCCGACGGACAGTCGTGGGCCGCGGTCTCGCAGGAGGGCACCGACGAGGAACTGCTCGCCTGGCTCGACGGACACGTCCTCGACGGCGTCGACCTCGGCCAGATCGCCTGGCGGATGAAGGACGCCGAGATGTTCCGGCGAGTGACCGCGAAGCTCGCCGCCCGCCACGTCTGGAACCGCACCCTCTGGTCGTACGCCTTCCTCCACCGCGACGAAGCGGCGATGCGGGTCTTCCTCGAGCACGAGAACACGTTCGTCGCGCTGCTGGGCGGACGGATGGAGGGGGGCCTGCTGCCGATCGATCCGGTCGCGCGGCGGACCTACGAGCACCTCGAATACTGGCCGCTGGTCAACGCCCGCACGTTCCTCCTCGGCACCGCCCGCCAGATCGTCAACGACCGCTTCCACGGCCAGTACCACCGCTTCCTCGGCGAACTGGCACGGTCCCGCTCGCTCTCCGACGACGACCGTCTCGCGGCGGTGGTCTATCTCCTGCTCCAGGACCGGGTCGAGGAGGCGCGGGCGCAGTTCGGCAAGGTCCGCCGCGAAGCGACGAGCACGCCGATGCAGTACGACTACGCCGCCGCCGTCCTCGCCCTGCGGGCCGGCGACGTCGACCGCGCCCGGGCGATCGCGCTGGCGCACGTGAACTTCCCGGTCGACCGCTGGCGGCACCGCTTCGAGCTTCTCGTCGCCCACCTCGACGAGGCGGCCGGCAAGGGCGACGCCGCGGTGCTCGATCCGCTCGACCGCGAGCAGCAGCAGGGCAAGCTCGCCGCGGCCGCCCCCGCCCTCGAGATGCGCGTCGAAGGACGGGAGATCGTCCTCGACCACCGCAATCTCGAGGCGGCCACGGTGGCCCTGCACGAGATGGATCTCGAGGTTCTCTTCAGCCGCAATCCCTTCGCCGGCAGCTTCGCCGGCCAGTTCGGCTCGGTGCGCCCCAATCGCACCTTCGAGGTGGCCCTCGACCGCGCCGGCGGCACGACGCGCGTCCCGCTCCCCGCCGACGCGGCCACGCGCGATCTCCTGGTGACGGTCACCGCGGCCGGCATCACCCGCTCGCGGCCCGCCTACTCGAGCACCCTCGCGGTGCGCGTGGTCGAGTCGTACGGCCAGGTGCTCGTCACCCGGGCGGCCGACGGGAAGCCGGTGCCGAAGGCCTACGTGAAGGTCTACGCCCGGATGGAGGACGGCAGGGTGGCCTTCTACAAGGACGGCTTCACCGACGTCCGCGGCCGCTTCGACTACGCGTCGCTGTCCACCGACGACGCCCTCCAGGCGCGCCGGTTCTCGATCCTCGTCACGAGCCCCGAGGAGGGCTCCGCGGTGCGGGAGGCCGATCCGCCGCCGCGCTGATCGCCATCCCCGGCCCGCCCCGCGCCGCTACGATGGAGGCATCCCCGGAGAGCCTCCCATGCCCCCCCTCGCCGTCGGCGACCGCGCCCCCGACATCGCCTTCACCACCCACGACGGTGCGAAGGTCCGTCTTGCCGACTACGCCGGCAAGCGGCCGGTCGTGGTCTTCTTCTACCCCAAGGACGGCACGCCGATCTGCACCCAGGAAGCCTGCGCGTTCCGGGATGCCTTCGAACGGTTCACCCGGTACGGGGCCGAGGTGATCGGGGTGAGCGCCGACTCCGACGCCACGCACCGCGCCTTCGCCGGCAAGCACAAGCTGCCCTACCTGCTGGCGAGCGACTCCTCGGGCGAGTTGCGGAAGGCCTTCGGCGTGCCGAGGACGCTCGGCTTCCTCCCCGGCCGCGTCACCTACTGCATCGATCGCGAAGGCATCGTGCGGCTGGTCTTCTCCGCGCAGCTCACCTCGCAGGACCATGTCACGAAGGCCCTCGAGACGCTCGCGGCGAGCGACGGCGAGGCCGGACCCGGCCCCCGCTGACCCGAGGACTCACCTTGCCGACGTTCTCGCATTCCTTCGTCGTCGAGGCGCCGCTGGCCGCCGTGCGCCGTTTCCACGGCGACACCGGGGCCCTCCGCCTGCTCTCCCCCCCCGGCACCTTCGTGCGTCTCCACGCGATCGAGCCGCTCGCCGAGGGCTCGGTCTCGCGCTTCACCCTCTGGCTCGGGCCGCTGCCGGTGCCGTGGACCGCGGTGCATCGCGACGTGGGAGAGCGGGGCTTCACCGACGTGCAGGCCGCGGGGCCGGCCGCGAGCTGGGCCCACACCCACTCGTTCGTGCCCCTGGAGGAGGGTCGGACTCGCGTCGACGATTCGATCGTGTTCGCGCACAAGCCGGGCCTCGCCGGCCTCCTCACCCGGCTCCTCTTCTCGCGCCCGAATCTCCACTTCCTCTTCGCCTGGCGGGCCTTCGCCACGCGGCGGGCGCTGCGTCGGGCCGGGTCGTAGGCGTCGCCCGACGGAGCACGCCGACGCGCTCACCGGCCGGCGCCGGGATGTCCGGCGTGGTGCGTCGCCGCACGTCTCGGTGCGGGCGTGGAGAAGCCGGGGGTGAACACCATCCCGCCGCGGGTCGGCACGCCGACGACGCCGTTGGAGAAGATCTCGTTGCGGCCGAAACGGGCGCTGACGCGGCCGTCGTTCCAGGCCGTCGCGCGGCCGACGCGCGTCGCGGTCAGGCCGTTGTCGAAGAAGGTGAACGGCCCCACCGTCGTGCCGACGTGTCCGTCGGCGGTGAAGGTGTAGCGGCCGCGCGTCGTCGCCCAGCCGCCGAAATTGCCGCTCGGGCCCGA
>CAWUOA010000352.1:0-3796 GCA_963923225.1 uncultured Planctomycetaceae bacterium | reverse complement strand
AGACCATCTGCTCGATCCCGACCGCGCCGACGAGGCCCAGAAGGCCGAGAATGCGCTCGAACCACCGAGCGCGGCTGGCCAGAAGCCACCACAGCATGACGAGCAGGCCGATCAGAAACGGCCCGAACGCGCTCGCCATCCAGATCATCGAAGGCCCATTGGGGACCAGACCCGGCACGAACCGCATGAACCCCATCAGCGGCACGAGCACCAGCGGGATCCAGATCCGCAACGGACGCCACTTGGCGATGTTCGCCTGTTCGGCGTGATCGTGACCTTCGGTCATCCGACATGTCCTCGGGGGGTGAACGCGGCACGATTCCACCCGTGCGCGACCGCACGGGTGGTCGCCCGGTCCCGGTAGGGTAGGTGGGCCAGGGGAGGATCGGCAAATGCAATGCCACCGCCCTCCGGCGATCGCCGCAATCCCGCCGGGCACCGTTCGTCGCGTTCGACGCGGCCGGACGGCGCCGTCAGGGGCGTCGGCAGGTCGCGTAGTGGAAGACCGCCGCCTCGAGCGGCCGGCGGCTGCTCGCCTCCTCGACCGACTCGATCCGGATCCTGTCGAAGCCCGCCGCGGCCAGGAGCCTCTCGAGCTCGTCGGCGGTGAAGTGGCGGGTCTGGTAGAGGATCTCGCCACGATCGTTCCGCGAAAGGTAGCTGTGCCGCTCGCCGGTGAGGGGAAGGTCCTCGGCGTAGAGGCGGGCGTAGTTGGCGTTGATCGAGTCCGAGACCCCCGAGGCGGAGAGGTAGAGCCAGCCGTCCGGCCGCAGCGCGGCGTGGAGGTGCCGCAGCAGGTTCGCACGGGCGTCGGCTCCCCCGACGATCGACAGGACGAGTTGGCAGACGGCGACGTCGAACGGAACGCCAGTGACGGCCGGCGGGGACGTCGCCGCGAAGTCGGCGACCACGAACTCCACCGCCCGGCCGGGGCGATCGACCCCGCCCGTCAGTCCCTTCGCGGCGCGGATCGCCTCCGCGTTGATGTCCACGCCGGTGACGGCGAAGCCCGGCTCGGCGAGACGGACGGTGACCCGGCCGGTGCCGCACCCGACGTCGAGGAGCGTCCGCATCCGGCCGGTGGGATCGGGCGGCACGTCGCGGAGGAAGCGGTCGAGCCAGGGGGTCGCGTCCTTGCTCGGGATCGCCGCGGGATCGTACCGGCGCCAGTCATCGGCCGCGTCACGCATCCGTTCCACTCCTTCGTCGGGGCGATCCGGCCCGAAGCGAACGCCTCGACCGGCGGGCGAGTTGTACCCCATCCTGCGGAGGTGGGCCCGATGGCTCGGCCGGGGCCCCGGTCGAGCCTCTCCGCATGGACCGGCCGAGGCAGGGGAGTGCATACTCGATCCGACCGCGTCCGCCCGCTCCCCATGGCTGGGCGGCCGTCGGCAGACTGACGAATCTCCACCTCGGCACCCGCGGAGTTCGCGTGCACTTCGGGCATCTGTGCGGCATCGCCGCGTTCCTCATGTGGGGACTGTTTCCGATCTACTGGAAGCGCCTCGAGGCGGTACCGAGCCTGGAGATCGTCGCCCACCGCATCGTCTGGTCGTGCGTGGTGCTCGTGCCGCTGCTGTGGTGGAGCGGGGGCTGGCGGGATCTCCGGGCCGCCGTCGCCCGCCCCGGGGTCGTGGCCCGGCTCGGCCTGGCCTCGGTGCTCGTGGCGGCCAACTGGCTGGGGTTCGTGTGGGGGGTGACCCACGGCCGGATGATCGAGTGCAGCCTGGGCTATTACCTCACGCCGTTGGCGAGCGTGCTGCTCGGCGTGACGGTGCTCCGCGAACGGCTCCGACCGGCCCAGTGGATCGCCGTCGCCATCGCGGCGGTGGGCGTGGCGTGGATCGCCGCCGGGTACAGGGAGTTTCCCTGGATCGCTCTGTTCCTCGCCGCGACGTTCAGCGCTTACGGCCTGGTGAAGAAGACCGGGTCGCTCGACGCCGTGCCGTCGCTGGCCCTCGAGACCGGGCTGCTCTTCCTGCCGGCGCTGGTGTACCTGTGGGCCGAGCACGTCGCGGGGCGGGGCGGCTTCGGCGCCCACGGCCGGGCCACCGACCTCCTCATCGCGGCCGCGGGGCCGGTGACCGCGGCGCCGCTGCTCTGTTTCTCGATCGCCGCCAGACGGATGCGGCTCTCGACGCTCGGGCTGCTGCAGTACCTCGGGCCGACGATCCAGTTCGTCGTCGGCACGACGGTCTACCGCGAGCCGTTCGACGGGCACCGTCTGATCGGATTCGCCATCGTCTGGGGGGCGCTGGCGCTCTTCGCCGCCGACAGCGTCCGGCAGGCTTCCCGCCCGCTCACTCCGCGGCCGCCTGACGCGTGACGATCGGGACGTAGCCGATCTCGAGCCCCGCCGGCGGCTCGACGATCACCGCCGGATCGAGCTCGGCGAGCGCGCCGATCGTCGGCGGGGGGAGGTATTCCCGGTCCTTCGTCCAGTGACGGTGGAGCAGTTCCACGCGTGCCTGGAGCGCGTCCCGCTCCGCCACGGTGAGGTCGGCGTTCTGCAGCGCCGGCTGGTCGGCGAAGCGGTACCACCAGTAGGTCACCACGCTGCCGTCGCCGAGGGTCGCCTCGAACGGCCCCGCCGCCGGTCCGGGGGTCTTCCAGCAGCTCTCCGGCTCCTCCGGCGTGACGTACGGGCCCCGCTCCGCGCCGCGTCGCCTGGGAAACTCGACCTCCGCCAGGCCGGTGTCGGCCGGGACCTCCCCGGCGGCGACCGGCACCCAGCGGCCGCGGCCCTCCCCCTCCTTCTCGAGCCGGTAGTACTCGGGGAGCGTGACGTGTCCCGACGCGGCTGCGTCCTGGCGGTCCAATCCGGTCCACTCGTAGCCGTAGGTCACGTCGTCGATCGCCACCGGCGCCGCGAAGGAGCTCCAGGCGAGCGGCACCTTCTCCTCCCGCGGCGTGTTCGGGGGGTAGATCTGCCAGGTGGCCCCTCCTTTGCCTTCGAACGCGTGGGTGCTCGAGGCGGCGGGATCGATCCTCCCCGACGCCACGGGGCCGCCGGCGAACCAACGCTCGACGGAGTCCCACAGCGCCGCCCGTCGGTAGGCGGTGATCCGGTGGATCAACGGCGCCCGGGCGTCTGCGGCCGCGGGAAACCGGGTGGGGGCGATGCGGGCGAACGTGCCGCCGGCGCCGTCCTCGGCGACGAACGCCGGCACGTGCTGCGTCTCCATCTGCACCGCCTTGTTCGGCTCCGAGGGACGCGAGTCGAGGAACAATCCGGCGAGCTCCCTGCGGTCGATGGCGGGCCTCGACCAGAACACCGGCAGGAAGAAGGTCACGGGGCCCTTGAAGTTGCCGGTGTTGAGGAACAGCGTCCAGCATTGGTCGCCGGTGGGCATGTCGGCGCCGAACGTCGTCGCCTTGGGCGCGGTGAGTGGCAGGGGGAGGTAGCCGTACCCGAAGAGCCCGCCCGACGTTCCCTGACGCAGGTTGAGGCCGTCGGGCGGCCAGAGCACCCAGGGGCTGAGCTGCGCGATCGCGTAATGGCCGGCCGGATGCTGCCAGTCGCGCCCCTTGCCGGCGCCCGGGCCGTTGGCCCACTCGACGAAGTCGGCCGCCACCCCGCCCATGATGAACTTCGGCGTCTCGGTGGCGAAGCGGGTGTCGCGCCACCAGCCCAGCCCCCCCTCGATGTCGGAATAGGAGCCCTTCGGCTTCGGGCCGTCGTGCCTGGCGAACATCCAGGTGCCGAACAACCCGCTCTGGAACGCCTGGCCGGGGTAATGTTCGAGCAGCGGCCAGGCCGCGACGTACATCGAGAAGCCGGCGTCGTGCTCCGGCC
>CAWUOA010000351.1:0-3800 GCA_963923225.1 uncultured Planctomycetaceae bacterium | reverse complement strand
GTCGCCGGCGCTCCGAGCGGCCGACGTCGGCGGTCGGGCCGGTCAGTCCAGCCGGACCCGGCGGCCTTCCCGGTGGCTCGTCGCGGCGGCGTCCACCACTCGCGTCGCCAGGAGCACGTCGTCGAGTCCGCTGTGTGGCCTGACGAGGCTCGTCACCTTGCGGTGGAATTGCAGCAACATCTGCTCGCCGACCGGGCGGTCGGCGTCGAGCGATTCCTGGTGGCGGCCGGCCGTGTCGAACCACACGAGGCCGGCGGGAAGGTCGATGAACGCGATCCCGCGCTCGCAGGCCACCTGCAGTGCCGCCGGGGGACGGAATCCGACCGCCTCCTCCCAGCAGGCGGGGACGTAGTAGCCACAGCTGATCTGGGCGATCGGGCCATCGCCCGGCGGACCGCCGCGAGTGAAGTCGAGGCTCATCATCGCGTAATCGTGGCGGCCGGCGCCGGGCGACTCCGCGTGGCGGACGCCGACGACGCTGGTGGGATCGAGCCCGACGACGTAACGGCACCAGTCGACCAGTTCCATCAGGTCTCGGGCCTCCGACGAGCGGTCGCGCGGCGTCGCGGCGGCGTCGAGCGGGACGCGGCGGTGGCAGAAGAGCATCCTCGGGCTGCCCAGCCGCGTGGCGACCAGTTCCTTCAGTCGCACCGTGGCCGGCGCCGAGCGGCGCGGCAGTTCGGCCATGAACGCGATGCCCGACTCCTCGACGCGGCGGCGCAGCGACTCCGCCTCCGCGGGCTCGAGGGGGAGCGAGGCGCCGGTGTAGACCGCTTTGCCCTGGTCGCAGGCGGCGAGGATCGGCGCCACCCCGTACCACTGGTCGGCGAAGTGGAGGATGGCGTCGATGTCGTCGCGGGACACGAGGGCCCGGAAGCCGTCGACCGCGACGGTGCCCAGTTCCGCGGCGGCGCGGCCGGCCCGGTGGCCGACCTCCTCGCAGACGCCGCGGACCTCGAATCGGTCGGCGAGGGCCCGTAGCGCCGGCAGGTGACGCTTCTCCCACCAGGGGCCGAGGCCGACGATGCCGACGCGGAGCCTCATCGGTCCGGTTCCGAGGCGGCGGCGATCGTGCGTTCCTGGTCGATGCCCTTGTCGGCGATGTCCTTGCGGCACCAGGCCCCTTCCCAGCGGATCCCGCGGACCGCGGAGTACGCGTGGAACTTCGCCCGGGCGAGCGACTCCCCGACCGCCGTCACCGCGAGCGTCCGGCCGCCGTCGTTGACGACACCGAAGTCGGTGGCGCGGGTGGCGGCGTGGAACACCTGCACGCCGTCGAGCGCCGCCGCGCGGTCGAGCCCGCGGATCGGCCGGCCCTTGACCACCGTCCCGGGATAGCCCTCCGACGCCATCACCACGGTCACCGCCGCGCCGCCGCGCCACGTCGGCGGCGCGATCGATTCGAGCCTCCGATCGACCGTGGCGTCGACGATCTCGAGCAGGCTCGACTCGAGCAGGACCATCAGCGCCTCGCACTCCGGATCGCCGAAGCGGGCGTTGAACTCGAGCACCTTCGGGCCCTGCGGGGTGAGCATCAGCCCTGCGAAGAGCACGCCTTGGAACGGCACCTGCGAGCGGCGCATGGCGTGCACGGTGGGAACGAGGATCCGGGCCTCGATCTCGGCCATCAGCGCCGCGTCGACGAAAGGGGTCGGACAGTAGGCGCCCATGCCCCCGGTGTTCGGCCCCCGGTCCCCGTCGTGGGCCGCCTTGTGGTCCTGCAGCGGCGGCAGGGTGACGATGGTGCGGCCGTCGGTGATCGCCATCACGCTCACCTCGCGGCCGTCGAGCCGTTCCTCGACGAGAATCGTCCGTGCCGCGGCGGAAAATTGCGCGTCCGCCGCCAGCGTCTCCACCGCGGCGATCGCCTCGGCGCGGTCGCTGCAGACGAAGACCCCTTTCCCGGCGGCGAGTCCGTCGGCCTTGACGACGACCGGCATGTCCTCCCGCGCCGCGAGGAACTCGCACGCGCGTTGCGGAGAGCGAAACTCCCGGTGCATGGCCGTCGGCACGTCGCCGCGGTGGAGGATCTGCTTGCAGAACGACTTGCTCCCCTCGATCTGCGCCGCCTTCGCCGTGGGGCCGAAGATCCGCGCTCCGGAGGCCTGGAAAGCGTCGACGATGCCGGCGACCAGCGGCGCCTCGGGGCCGACGACGGTGACGTCGATCGCCCGTTCGCCGGCGGCCTTCAGGAGGCCCGGGATGTCGTCGGAGGCCACGGGGACGTTCTCGGCCACCTCCCGCGTCCCGGCGTTACCCGGTGCGACGAACACCTCCGCGCCGTCGCGGGCGAGTTTCCAGGCGAGGGCATGCTCGCGGCCACCACTGCCGACGACGAGAACGCGACGAGAAGGAGCAGGCAAGCGTTGATCCTCGCGAGAGGGGCCGTGGCGGTCCCGGCGGGCTCTTTCGGCGTCGGTCGCCGCCCCGGGCCCCGGGGGAACCGACCTGCGGGGCGGGACCGGGGAAGGGAAGCGTACCGTCCGCCGACGGGCCTGCGAATAAGGTCCCTCCGGGGCGCGATCTCCGAGCCGGCCGGCGCGGGCCGTCCGGTGCTCCCGAAGGCGCCCGCTCCGGTGCTGATTGTGCGTATCATGCGGGTCAGGCGGAGATCTCGGGTCGGTCGTGAGCGCCGACGTTGACACCCGTAGCCCAGCCGATACAGTTTGGGAGGAAGTTCGTGAAAAAAATCACGAACTCGATTCCGACCCTCGTTTCCGGCCCGTCTGGCGCGCCGGAGTGCCGTCATGTTCCATCGTGACGGACTTCGCCGGGCTTGACGGATTCCCACCGCTCGATCACCCGCTCGGGCGGGGTTTTTCTGCCTTGCGACGGGCCCGGGCGGGCCCCGAGCACGCGACGGTTGCAGGTGCGGGGGGCCAAGAGCAGCGGCAGGCATGAGCGCTGAGGCGACGCATGACTGAGAAGAAAAAACTGACGACGGCGGAGATTCTCGCGGCGGCTCGTGCGGCGAAGGCGGGCGGTGCCCCTCCTCCCGCAGCTGCGCCGGCTGCGGAGGGTTCGGAGGCTGCGGCACCCCCCGAGGCGGCGGCGCCCGCGAAACCTGCCGCGGCGAAGCCGGCTGCGGCGGGGGCGAAGCCCGCCGCAGGCTCAGGCGGCAGGCCGAGCGTCGCCGAGATCATGGCGCTGGCCCGTGCCAAGAAGGCCGCCGATGAAGGGGGGAGCCCCGCGCCTGCGGCGGCCAAGCCCGCCCCTGCGAAGCCCGCCGCCGCAGCCAAGGCCCCCGCGGAGAAGCCCGCGGCCAAGGCGGCCCCGGCGAAGCCGATGGCCCGCGACACCGCGAGCATCCTCGCCGCGGCGCGGGCCGGGGCGAAGCCCGGTCCGGTGAGCAAGGCCGAAGCCCCGGCGGCGCCCCGGCCCGCCCACCGCCCCGCCGGAGAAGCGGTGACGAAGGCCGCGCCGGCGAAGCTGCCGGCCGCGACGCTCCCCCCCAGGCCGACCAAGCCCGTGGCGGCGAAGAAGGCTGAGGCAGGGGAAAACAGGCGTGGTTTCCTCGAGATGGCGCTCGGTTCGTTCATGGCCACCGGTTTCACGGCGCTGTCGATGACCGGGGGGCTCTTCGGGCTGGGACTCGCCCGCTTCATGTTCCCCAACGTGCTCGCGGAGCCGCCGAGCCGTTTCAAGGTCGGCTACCGCGAGGTCTTCCCGTCCGGAAAGGTGGAGACCAAGTTCGTCGCCCAGTACGGCGTGTGGGTGGTCAACAGCGACGTCGGTGGACAGCAGCAGATCTACGCCCTGAAGACGGTCTGCACGCACCTGGGGTGCACGCCGAACTGGCT
>CAWUOA010000350.1:0-3818 GCA_963923225.1 uncultured Planctomycetaceae bacterium | reverse complement strand
CTCGACTGCCGGGGATCGAAGTCCCTGCCCGAGTAGTACGCCCGGCAGGCGTCGGTGAGATGCTTGGCCGCATGGAGTGGATCGGGGTCGTCGGGCCCACCCTGCGGCGTCTGCCGACGCCCGAGCCGCTCGAGCACGTCTCGCCGCGCCCGCGCCACGATGATCTCCAGCTCGCCGGCGGTCGGCTGTCTCTCCACCAGCGCCCTGTCGACCTCCGGGAGTCTTTGTGGAATCGCATTCCACGCCATGCGTCGCAAGGCGACGATCTCCTCGACGACGCCCGCGTCGAGCCCCAGCCACCGGCCCACCGTCCACAGCGCCGCGAGCTCCTCTCGCTGCTCCTCCTCGTCGGGCCGGATCGACCAGCGATCGTCGGCGAAGGAGATTCCGCTTCGTGGCTCCTCGCTCTGCACCACCAACTCCGGGCGGAGGTCCGGACGGAAAACCCGCCCCTCGTCCAATGCCCGCGTCAGATCTTCCGCCGCTCTGCCTCGCTCCTGGGAAACTCGATTCTCTTCCCGCTGGGCACGGGCGAGAAGCCGCTCGGGCGACGACCGGGTCGCCAGGCGACGCGCCTCCTCCCAAGGGGGTAGATGAACGACCTGCCGCTCGAACTCCCGGACGAGATCACGGCGCTCCTCTCCCTCGACGGCACACAGATCGAGCTGGGCGGAAAAAAGTCGGCGGGCCCGCGCGGCCGCCGCCGGATCGGCCGGAGTGGGAACCGGAGCGAACCATCCGTTGCGTGCGGTCATCGCCTCGGCGAACCGATCGGGAGCCAGGAAGGGGAACGGAGGCGATCCGTCGAGGTCGGCGCGTTTCCTGTAGGCACGGATGCAGAGATCGAGCTCCACCGGCGAGAGTCGGCGGGCGTCGTCGAGGCGTTCGGCGCTCGACCGCTCCTCTTCGGGAACGACCGTCGATTTCAATTCGAATCGGATCGCGCGATCGACGGCCACCGCCGGAACGGGACCGGTCCGTCCGGCCTTCCGCCAGCCGGCGAGCCACGTTTCGATCCTCTCGGCGATCGCTCCGCGCCGGTGATGATCCCCTCCCATGCAATCGTGGACGAACGCCCGGTCGGACGATTCCAGCGCCTCGGCGAACGACTCGGGTGCGGGGCTCATCGCGAACAATCCTCCGCGCACCTCCTTCTCGATGTCGCGCGGCCGCCTTCCCTCGGCCCGTGCACGCTCGTCCTCGATCGCCTGGTATTCGGCGATCGCCTCCCTGCGCGCGCCGACGACCTCGTTCCCCCGGCGCTTGGCGTAGGCCCGGTCGTAGGCCTTCCCGTAGGAGGCGACGTGCTTGCCACGGGGCGGCGGGGGCGGGGGAAGGGGCTTCGGATGCGGATTCTGGAAAAAGTCCGGGGGAGGGCCAGCGAGGCTCGCCGCGGCGAACACGACCCAGACCACCACTCCCCGACCGGCGGCCGCGATCCACCCATCCCGTGCCATCGGAGCCCCCTTTCCCCGGAGCGACCCGCTGCCGCAGGGAGAACGGATTCCCCGGAGATGCGTTACGAACCGGCCGGTTTCTTCTTCGCCGCGGTGACCTTCGCCAGCGCCGCCAGGGCCAGCTTCCGGGCCTCGGCGTGGTCGACGATCGGCTCGGGATAGTCGCGGCCGAGGGTGATTCCTGCGCGGCGGAGGGCCGCGGGGTCGGCGTCGTCCGGCGCGTGGATCGCGTCGGCGTCGAGCCGGGACAGTTCGGGGACGAACCTGCGCACGTAGTCCCCCTCGGGGTCGTAACGCTCCCCCTGGCTCGTCGGATTGAAGATCCGGAAGTAGGGAGCGGCGTCGGCGCCGCATCCGGCGGCCCACTGCCAGCCGAGCGTGTTGGCGGCGAGATCGGCGTCGACCAACGTGTCCCAGAACCAGCGTGCCCCCTCGAGCCAGGAGACGCGCAGGTCCTTCACCAGGAAGCTCGCCACGATCATCCGCACCCGGTTGTGCATCCAGCCGGTCCGCCACAACTGCCGCATGCCGGCGTCGACCACCGGAAAGCCGGTCCGCCCGCGCTGCCAGGCGCGGAGGCCCACCGGATCGTCGACCCAGGGGAAGCGGTCGTAGTCGCCGCGGAGCGCCGCCCCGGGGGTGTGCGGGAAGTGGTAGAGCAGATGGGTGGCGAACTCGCGCCAGCCGAGCTCGCGCAGATAGGCCTCCGCGCCCCCCTCGGTGATCCGCGCCGCGGGCCTCCCCCCCGCCGCCCCGCGCACCGCGTGCCAGACGCGGCGCGGCGAGACCTCGCCGAAGTGGAGGTGGGGGCTCAGGGCGCTCGTGCCGTCGCGGTCGGGCCGGTCGCGGGCCGAGTCGTACCGGTCGACCCGGCCGAGGAAGCTCTCGAGCCGCCTGCGGGCCGCGGCTTCCCCGGGCGACCAGCTCTCGCGCATCCCCGCCGCCCAGTCGAGCGCGGGGAGGAGCCCGAGGGAGTCGATCGGGAGGCTGCCGGCGCCCTTCCCCAGCGGCTTCGCGGCGACGATCTTCTTCGGCGCCGGCACGGGCTCGTCCGGCTCGGGCCGCGAGAGCAGCGCCCGCCAGAAGGGGGTGAAGACCTGATAGGGCTTCCCCTCCTTCGTCGCCACGTGGACCGGCTCGAAGAGATTGCCGCCATTGAAGCTCTCGCAGGCGAGGCCCTCCGCGACGAGGGTCTTCTTGATCGCCGTGTCGCGGGCCACCACCGCCGGCTCGTAGCGACGGTTCCACGCCACGTGCGTCGCGCCGTATTCGCGGGCGACGGCGCGGAGCGTGTCGAGCGACGGCCCGCGCCGGACCACCAGCCCCGCGCCCGCGGCGGCGAGCGACTCGGCGAATCGCGACAGCGAGCCGTGCAGCCACCACCGGCTCGCCGCCCCCGGCTCCCACGGCCGCTCCTCCTCGGGGGCGTGGACGTAGAGGGGCACGATCGGCCCCCGCGCCACGGCGGCGCGGAGGGCGGGATTGTCGTCGAGCCGGAAGTCACGCCGGACCCAGAGCACCGTCACCTCGGCCATGGATCGTCTCCGCGGGATTCGCTCGACCGGGCGGTCATGTCAGTCTCCACGGCGCACGAACCAGACGTTGCGGAAGCGTGTCGGGCTGCCGTGGTCCTGGAGGAAGAGGGGGCCGCGGCCGGTGGCGCGGAGCTCCTTCTCCACCGCACGGAGATGGTCCGTGACGCCGTGGCGGTAGGGGACGTAGGGGGACCGCGGCTCGTCGAACTCGACCCCATCCTGCACCTTCCTGCCGTTGAGCCAGGCGGTGATCGAGCCGGGACGCGTCACCTTGCCGCTGGCGTCGCGGCGCGGCGCGACGTAGCGGATGTCGTAGACCTGCCACTGGCCCGCCGGACGGGCGGCGTTCACCAGCGGCTTGGCGAAGCGGTAGAGGCTCCCCGCGTCCTGCTCGGTGACCGGATCGACGCCGTGGGAATCCTCGATCTGCATCTCGAACCAGCCGTGCAGGTAGAGGCCGCTGTTGCCGCGTTCCTGCGGGTCGACGACGAACTCGGCGTGGATGTCGGCGTCGCGGAAGGTGTCGACGGAGTGGACGTGGTTCGCATGGCCGGCGGTGGCGCGGACGACGATCTCCCCGTCGTGGCGCTCCCAGTCGATCGCCCCCCCGTCCATCGCGACCAGGCGTGGCTCGGCGCCGGGACCGACGACGACGACCGCTCCCTCCGGCGCGGCCACCGGCAGCGGATCCTGCCGCGGCGCGAACTCCTCCCCCCGGGCATCGTGGATCGCCGTTCCCGGCGGCATCGCGGCGGCCAATAGCGCCACGGCGACGACCCACGGCGCCGCCATCGGAGTCCTGCGGTAGCACGACGGCAGCGATCGA
>CAWUOA010000349.1:0-3834 GCA_963923225.1 uncultured Planctomycetaceae bacterium | reverse complement strand
TCCAGCCGCACCCCATGCCCGCCCCGCGCACCCTGCTCGACAAGATCTGGGACGATCACCTCGTCTGCAGCCCCACAGGCGAACAGCCGCTGATCTACATCGACCGCCACCTCGTCCACGAGGTCACCAGCCCCCAGGCGTTCGAGGGGCTCCGCGTGGCCGGACGGCGCGTGCGCCGGCCCGAGGCGACCTTCGCCACTCCCGACCACAACATCCCCACGACCGATCGCCGCCTCCCCATCGCCGACCCGATCTCGAAGCAGCAGATCGACACGCTGCGGGCCAACTGCCGGGAGTTCGGGATTCGTCTCTTCGATCTCGGCGACGCCGACCAGGGGATCGTCCACGTGATCGGCCCGGAGCTGGGAATCACGCAGCCCGGCATGACGATCGTCTGCGGCGACAGCCACACCGCCACCCACGGCGCCCTCGGGGCGCTGGCCTTCGGCATCGGCACGAGCGAGGTCGAACACGTGCTCGCCACGCAGACGCTGCGGCAGTCGAAGCCGCGGTCGTTCGAGGTCCGCGTGGAGGGGGAACTCGGCCCGGGTGTCACCGCCAAGGACCTCGTCCTCTGGCTCATCGGCCGCCTCAGCACCGAGGGGGGCACCGGCTACGTCATCGAGTACACCGGCCCCTGCATCCGCCGCCTCGGCATGGAGGAGCGGATGACCGTCTGCAACATGTCGATCGAGGCCGGCGCCCGCGCGGGCATGATCGCCCCTGACGCCGTCACCTTCGACTACCTCCGCGGCCGCGATCTCGTGCCGAAGGACTTCGACCGTGCGGTGGCCCGCTGGGAGACGCTCCCCTCCGATCCGGGCGCCGCCTACGACCGGGTCGAGGTGTTCGCCGGCGGCGACGTCGTCCCGCAGGTGACCTGGGGCACCAATCCCGCGCAGGTGACCGGCGTCGACGCGCGCGTGCCCGACCCCGCGGCCCTCGCCGACGCCACCGATCGCTCGAGCGCCGCCAGGGCCCTGGAGTACATGGGCCTCGCCGCCGGAACGCCCATCGCCGACATCGCCGTCGACCGGGTGTTCATCGGCTCCTGCACCAACAGCCGCATCGAGGATCTCCGCGCCGCGGCCCGCGTGGTCCAGGGGCATTCGGTGGCCCCGACGGTGCGGGCGATGGTGGTGCCGGGCAGCGGACGCGTGAAGCGGCAGGCGGAGGCCGAGGGCCTCGACCGCGTCTTCACCGCGGCCGGTTTCGAATGGCGCGAGGCGGGGTGCAGCATGTGCCTGGGGATGAATCCCGACACGCTGGCGCCGGGCGAGCGCTGCGCCTCGACGAGCAACCGCAACTTCGAAGGGCGACAGGGGAAGGGGGGGAGGACGCACCTGGTCTCCCCGGCCATGGCCGCCGCCGCCGCGGTGACGGGCCACTTCACCGACGTCCGTGGCTGGAAGTACCGCTGAGACCCGCTTTTCCGAGAATCGTCCGCGTCCCGGATCGATCCCGCCCCCCCGGATCCACTCCTTTCCCCGCCATGCAGCCATTCACCGTCCACTCCGGCGCCGTCGCTCCGCTCGACCGGGCCAACGTCGATACCGACCAGATCATCCCCAAGCAGTTCCTCAAGCGGATCGAGCGGACGGGATTCGGGCAGTTCCTGTTCTTCGACTGGCGGTATCTCCCCGACGGCAGCGACGACCCCGCCTTCGAACTCAACCAGCCGATTCGCAAAGGGGCCAGCGTGCTCCTGGCCCGGCGGAACTTCGGCTGCGGGTCGAGCCGCGAGCACGCGCCCTGGGCCCTCGCGGATTACGGCTTCCGCGCCGTCATCGCCCCGACGTTCGCCGACATCTTCTTCGCCAACTGCTTCCAGAACGGCATGCTGCCGGTGAAGCTCGACGAGGCGGACGTCGACGAGCTCTTCCGGCGTGCCGAAGCCTCGGAGCGGGCCGGGAAGCCCTACCGTCTCACCGTCGATCTCGAACGCCGCGAGGTGCGGGACGACGCCGGCTTCGCGCGGTCCTTCGAGGTCGATCCCTTCCGCCGCACCTGCCTCCTCGAGGGGCTCGACGCCATCGGCCTGTCGCTCAAGCACGCCGACTCGATCGCGGCCTGGGAGTCGGCCCACGGCTTGCCTCCCGTCGGCGGGAGCGGGCGGTGAACGGGGAGCGGCGACCGGGCCGCGCGGGGCGTCGGCCGAATCCGGGCTCGCGGCGCCGGCTCGCGCTGACGATGGCCTTCGTCGCCGTCTCCGTGCTCGCACGCGGGGCCGAGCCGCCGGTCCCTGAGGAGTGGCCGGCGACGGTGATCGCCGACGACCTCCGCGGCCCGCTGCGCCTGGCGGTTTCGCCGCCGGGGCAGACGTTGTTCGTCCTCCGCGGCCCCGAAGGCGACGTCCTGGGGATCGATCTCGGAGACACCACGCGCCGCTGGACGGCGATCGGCAGCCGGCCGGAGCACCAGCCGCTGGCGATCGGTGCGATCGACTCCGGGACTCTGGCGGTGGTGGTGCGGGAAGGGGACGCCTACTCGATCCGCGTCCACAAACTCCCGGCGCCGGGCATGCCCCCCGGCGATTCGGAGATCCAGGCCGTCCCGCTCGGGGTCACCGGGGGAAAGCCGGAGGAGGTGCGGATCGTCGTCAGCCCCGCTCGCGACTGGCTCGCGGTCGTCGGCCTGCCCGAGCCGCTGCCGCGGGTCGCGCGGGCCACGATCAACGGCGCCCGCCTGGGGGGCATCTCCGAACGCCGCTGTCCGCGCACGTCGCTTCGGCCGGCCGCCGTGACGGCGGGCCCCAACGCCGAGTGGATCCTCTTCGGACCCGGAGACGACGGTGCCGCCCGGCCGGCGTTCCTTTCCTGGTTCTCCCCCACGGGGGCCCAGCGGTTGATGTGGCTCGACACCGGGCTCGAGGCAGTCGTCGACGCGGCGAACTGCCGGGAGACCTCGCTGCTCTGGACACTGGCGACCGGCGACGCCGCGGCGGGCCGGCAGACGGGGCTGTGGCGTGTCGACGCGGTACTGGAAGACGGCCGACAGACCGCCCGGGCGGTTCCTGTCGCGGCGCTCGCCGCGCCGTCGGCCGTGGTCTGCCTGCCGAAGGGGGAGGTGGCGGTGGCCCACGGCGTGATGCCGGCCCGAATACTCCGCCTCGCCCCCCCGGGGGCGTCCGATCGCCCGGCCACGAAGGAGGACGACGCGCCATGAGCACCAGACGCCAGAAGATCGAGGCGATGCTCGCCGAGGACCCGGACGATGTCTTCCTGCGCTACAGCCTGGCACTCGAATTGGAGACGGCGGGGGAGTGGGAGGCGGGGCTCGAGATCCTCGAGTCCCTCGCCCGCGCCGAGCCGCCCTACGTGCCGGCGTTCCAGATGGGGGCGCAGCATCTGGTGAAGCACGAGCGGATCGACGAGGCCAGGGCCTGTCTCCGGGAAGGCATCGAGGCGGCGCGGGCGCAGGGGCTGGCCCATGCCGCCGCCGAGATGGCCGAGGCGCTGATGGCCCTCGGTCGGGAGGGGGAGGACTGATCCTGTTCCCGTCCGCGGGGAAGCGTCACACCGGGGGTGGAGCGGCCTCGGCTCCACGGGTGATCTCGAAACCGAGATCGGCGATCATGCGGTAGTCGGCCTCGGGAAGCTGTCCCTTGGTCGTCAGGTAGTCGCCGACGAACATCGAGTTGGCGGCGTACAGTCCCAGCGGCTGGAGCGCCCCGAGGTGGAGCTCGCGTCCGCCGGCGATGCGGATCTCGGCCGTCGGATTCACCATCCGCATCATCACCAGGCCGCGGAGGCAATCGCGCGGCGTGAGCTTCGCCGTGCCCTCCAGCGGCGTGCCGTCGATGGCGTTGAGGAAATTGAGGGGAATCGACTCCAC
>CAWUOA010000348.1:0-3834 GCA_963923225.1 uncultured Planctomycetaceae bacterium | reverse complement strand
GGTGTAGTCGTTGCCCTTGTAGTGGCGGTAGCGGCCCGGGATGATCGGAGGCATCGTGGCGTCTCGGGCGGGATGGGCCGGCGGATCGTTCGTGGGCCGCCATTCTATCGCTCCGCCGGCCATGCCTTGGCCGCCGTCGCTTCCCGATTCGCCGTCGCTTCCCCTTCCGGCATCGCTCCCACGGGACTTTCCCCACGCAAAGGCTCGCATGGGTCGCAGCGTCGTTTACGCCGGTGCCCCGCGCTGCGGAGGCTGCTGCCTCCCTCCCCGGTGGTGCATCTGCGGGATGCTCCCGCCGGTGGAGACGCGCCTCGGGGTGCACGTGCTCATCCACCGCGCGGAGGCCAATCGCCCGTCGAGCACCGGCCGGCTCCTCGGCCGGGCGATCCCCGCGGCGCGGACGCACGTCTACCAGCGGGCCACCCGGTTCTTCACCGAGGCAGGGCTCGCGCCCGAGGCCCTCGACGCCGATCGCGACACCTGGATCCTCCATCCCGCGGGCGAGCCGATGCCGGCGCCCGCCGCCGGCACTCGAGCCCTGCCGCAGGTGGTCCTCCTCGACGGCTCCTGGCGGCAGGCGGCGGAGATGCTCCGCTCCGTGGAGGGCCTCGGCAGGCGGGTCCGCCTCCCCGACACGGCCGCGGGGGAGAGCCGCTACTGGCTCCGCGAGCAGCGCGACGAAGCACGCCTCTCCACCGCCGAGGCGCTCGCCGCGATCCTCGCCGCCACGGGCGAGAGCGAGGCGGCCGCGCGCCTGCGGGAGTGGTTCGAACTGCACGTCTGGGCCACGCTCCGCTCGCGCGGCCGACGCGAGGCGGCGGATCGTTACCTCGGCGCGTCGCCGCTGCTCGGCATGCCCGCGATCCTCGCTCGCTTCGACGGCCGCTGAAAAGCTCCTGCGCCCCCGGGCCACCGCCCCGTTTCCGGGGACGGGGTCATCCCCCCTCGCCGGAGGCCGGCGAGGTGCTAGAGTACAGGTCCTTCTGGCCCAGCTGACCCGATCTTTGGCGGACATCCCCGGAGCCTCCATGGATGCCCAGGAAGACAGCCCGGCCCGCGGCAGACGCCGCCCGCACCACTGGCTACCAGTTCACGATCACCCTCCGCGACACCGAGCCGCGCATCTGGCGACGGATCCGCATCGGTGACGGCACGCTCGACGACCTCCACGCCGCGATCCAGGCGGCGATGGGATGGTCCGACAGGCACCGCCATTTTTTCCAGGCCGGCGACCGTCGCTACGGCCGTCCCGGCAGCCTCGACGACCAGCCGTTCGCGGCGGGCCTGATCGATTCCGCGCGCGTCGGGCTCGGGGACTTTCTCCCCGCCGACGGCTCTCCCGCGCGCTTCGCCTACGTCTACGACATGGGCGACCGCTGGGAGCACGACATCCTCTACGAGGGACGCGTCGAAGCCCTGGCGGAGGCGGCCTGCCTCGACGGCGGCCGCGCCTGTCCGCCGGAGGACTGCGGCGGCGTGGGGGGCTACGAGTATCTCCTCGAGATCCTCGGCGACCCGGACCACAGCGAACACCTCGACGTCGTCGAGTCGATGGGCAACCACGATCCCGACGACTTCGACCCGCGCTGGGCCAGCGCCCGCTTGACCCGTGCGCTCAGGCCCCCCTACCCGCGGGCGTCGTAGCGGATGCGGCGGTGGCCCGGCGGGCGATCCCCGCGAGCATCCGCCGGAAGACGATCTCGTGGAGCGGCCAGATGGAGTACCAGTAGGCGAGGCCCGCCAGGCCGCGGGCGTCGAAGACGGCGGTCTGGTGGATCGTGACCCCCCCGTCGCGCGGCACCACCTCGAACTCGAGCCAGCCCCGGCCCGGCAGCTTCATCTCGGCCCGCAGACGCAGCCGGCGCGGCGGCTCGCAGGCCTCGACGCGCCAGCAGTCGAGCGCTTCACCCGGGCGGAGCCTGTCGGGATCGGCCCGTCCGCGCCCCATGCCGGGGCCGCCGAGGGCGGAGTCGATCCAGCCGCGCGTCGTCCAGAGCCAGTCGCAGGCGTACCAGCCGTGGCGGCCGCCGATCCGCTCGATGGCGGCGAACGCCCGCTCCGGGCTCGTCCGCACCGTGGCATGGCGATGGTCGACGAGGCGCGTCCCCTCGAGGGCGCCCCCCCAGCGGTGCGTCTCCTCGCGGTCGGCGAGGTCGGTCCAGCGTTTGCCGGCGAACTCGGCGTCCTCCGCGGCCATCGCCTGGTGAATCGCGGCGCGCAGGTCGCGCGGCCGCACCGGCAGCTCGTCGAGCGCCCGGGAGTCGGTGACCACGGTGGGATTGCGGAGGCCGTCGATCAGCTTCCGCCCCACCTTCGCGTAACCCGGGGCGACGAGGTCGAGCCACAGCCCCGAGAGCCTCGGGGTGAGCAGCGGCACCGGGAGCATGAAGCGGCGGAGGCCGCGCTGGCGGGCGTACTCGCGCATGATCGAGCCGTACGACTCCACCTCCGGCCCGCCGATCTCGTACACACGCTGGCCGTCGCCTTCCAGGTCGAGCGCCGCCAGGAGATAGGCCACGACGTCGGCCACGGCGATCGGCTGCGTGGGGGTGGCCACCCAGCGCGGGCAGACCATCACCGGAAGCCGCTCCACGAGCGTCCGCACCAGATCGAAGGAGAAGCTCCCCGGGCCGATGATGATCGACGCCCGGAACTCGACGACGTCGAGGCCGGAGGCGCGGAGGATCGCCCCCACCTCGTGGCGGCTGCGGAGGTGGTCGGAGAGGCTGTCGTCGTCGGCGCCCAGGCCCCCGAGATAGACGATGCGGCGGACCCCCGCGGCCCGCGCCGCCGCCACGAAGCGCTCCGCCGCCAGCCGGTCGGCGCGCTCGAAGTCGACGCCGCTGTCCATCGAATGGACGAGCCAGTACGCGACGTCGATCCCGGCGCAGGCCCGGGCGAGCACGTCGGGGTCGGAGGCGTCGCCGCCGACGACCTCCGTCCGCGGGCCGGTGCGGCCGGCGAGCTTGGCGGGGCGGCGGGCCAGGCAGCGCACCTCGTGGCCGGCCTCCTCGAGCCGCGGCAGGAGGCTGCGGCCGACGTAGCCGGTGGCGCCGGTGAGGAGGATGCGCATCGCGTCGCTCGCGGGTCGGCGTGGGGGAGAAAAGGCTTCCTGACGGCTGCCATCGTAGGCCCGCTGCCCGTTGCTGGGGAGCGGGCCGGCCCCGTCCGGGCTCGCGCGGCGATCGCCCCCCGAGGTTCGTCTTGCCGGCGGTGCGGGGAGCGGTCATGGTGGGCGGATCCCCCCGCCCGGAGGTCACCGATGCCGACTCGCCTTCCCCGCCGCACGCTGCTGGCCGCGGCGCTGCCGATCGCCTCCCACCTCGCCCTCCCCGGCTCGGCATCGGCCCGGCCGCGCGACGATGCGGAGCCCTCCCCGGCCCCTGCGGCACGGCTCCTCGCGCCCCTCCCGGTCGCCGCGTCGAGCCTCGGAGCGATCGCCGCCGGCGGCTTCCTTTACGCCTACGGCGGCCATGTCGCCCCCGTGCACACCTACTCCACCGCGGCGGTGAGCGGCGCCTTCCGTCGGCTCCCGCTCGGCCGCGACGGCGCCGCCTGGGAGGATCTCCCGGGGGGCACGCCGATGCAGGGGATGAATCTCGCCACCGACGGCCGTCGCGTCTTCCGCGCGGGGGGCATGGTGCCTCGCAACGCCCCCGACACCCCGGCCGACAACGTCTCCTCCGCCGAGGCGGTCCTGTTCGACCCGGCGGCGCCGGGCTGGCGGAGGCTCCCCGACCTCCCCGTGCCACGCTCCTCGCACGACGCGGTGATCGTCGACGGCACGCTGTGGATCGTCGGGGGGTGGAACATGCGGGGGGACGACGGCGAGGA
>CAWUOA010000347.1:0-3851 GCA_963923225.1 uncultured Planctomycetaceae bacterium | reverse complement strand
GCGTCGTCGGCGACGGTCTGGCCAGCGAAGACTGGACCGGGGCGGGCTCGGGGAGGACGCCACGATCGCGGCGCGGTCCGGCGTGCTCGCGGCGCCTGGGCGTCCCGGGCCCCGGGATTGGACGGCGGGGAAAGAGGGGGCGGACGGGTCGACCCGAGGTCCCCGACGCTAGCCGCCCCCCCGCCGCCGGCGAGCCGACGCAAGAGCGATTCGGCGCGACGATTCCGCCCGTCGAAAGCGGTCTGGTTCCGCGGCGCGGCCCTCCGCTAGTGTCCGCCCCCCTTCGCTCCCGCGGCGGCCGAGAGGCCCGCCGGCGGAAGCGTCACCCCGGAGGTGGAGCGGACATGCTGGATCGAATCCTCGCACGTGCGGCCGCGATGCTCCTGGTCGCGATCGCCGTGCAGCTCCCCGCGGCGGTGGATGCGGCCGGCCACCGCACCGCGAACTTCCTCATCGAGGCGCCGACCGAGGGACTGGCACGGAAGATCGGCGAGGCGGCCGAGCAATACCGTCACGACCTCGCCGTCGAATGGCTCGGCCGTCCGCTGCCCCGCTGGAGCCGCCCCTGCCCGGTGAAGGCCCAGGTGGCGCCGCATCTCGGTGCCGGCGGAGCGACGAGCTTCGTCTTCGACGCCGGCGAGGTCTTCGGATGGACGATGACCATCCAGGGGAGCGAGGAGCGGATCCTCGACTCGGTGCTCCCGCACGAGATCACGCACACGATCTTCGCCACCCACTTCCGCCGCCCGCTGCCGCGCTGGGCGGACGAGGGCGCCTGCACGACCGTCGAACACCCGGTGGAGCGCGCCCGTCAGCACCGTCTCCTCATCGAGCATCTCACGACCGGCCGGGGCATCGCCTTCCCGCAGATGTTCGCGATGCGCGAGTATCCCGCCGACGTCCTCCCCCTCTACTCGCAGGGCTATTCCCTGGCTCGCTACCTCATCGAGCGGGGCGGGCGGCACCGCTACGTGGCATTCGTCGGCGACGGTCTGGCCAGCGAAGACTGGACCGGGGCGCTGCACCGCCACTACGGCGTGCCCGGGATCGCCCAATTGCAGCACACCTGGCTCGACTGGGTGCGGCAGGGATGCCCCGCGCCGCCGGCCTCGCTCATCGCCGCCGGCACGCCCCCCGTCCAGGCGTCCACCGCGGCCGTGGCCCGCGGCCAGAGCCCCGACCCGGTACCGTCGCCGACGACGCTGGCTGCGGTCCCGGCGGCCCCGTCCGCGCCTGCCGCCCCCTCCGCTCCCGGCACGCCCGCCCGGCCGGTCGCGGCTCCGGGAGGTGGAAGGCGGAGCATCTACGCCCTCCAGGCGCGCCGTCCGGCCGGGGAGCCGCCGATCGACGACGCCGACGCGCCGCCGCGGCTGGTGCCCCTCGCCGCCCCGGGCCCGCTCGTGCAGACGCCCTGAGCGGCGCTCCCGCGACGGGGCTCGTCAGCCCCCCCGGCCCGCCACCAGCATGATCAGGTGGTAGAAGACCGGGGCGGCGAAGCACATCGAGTCGACCCGGTCGAGCACGCCGCCGTGGCCGACGACGAGCGTGCCGTAGTCCTTGACGCCACGGTCGCGCTTGATGGCCGACATCGTCATCCCGCCGGCGAATCCCGTGACGGCGACGACGAACCCCGCCAGCGCCGCCTGCCAGGGCTCGAGCGGCGGCGCCGCCCACCACAGCACCGCCGCCAAGAGCGCGGTGCTCGTGGCACTGCCCAGCAGTCCCTCCCAGGTACGCGTGGAGCTCACCTCCGGCGCCACCGGACGCCGTCCCGCCATGCGGCTCCAGGCGTACTGCATGCAGTCGGCGAATTGCACCAGGAGGATGAGGAAGAAGAGGAGGCGGAAGTTGGCGTCGCTGCCCCCCGGCTTCCCGCCGATGCGCACGTGGAGCAGGGCCGCGGCGTAGGAAAGACAGTAGACGCAGACCACCAGCCCGGCCTGGATCTTCGCCGTGCGCTCGAGGAAGCGCTTGTAATCGCCGGCGATCGCCACTCGGGCCAGCACGAACAGCGTGCCGTAGAGGGGCAGGAAGACACTGAACAGGTCGTAGCGGTTCCAGGCGACGAGGACGTAGTGCAGCGGCGTGAACAGGAAGAACACCCAGAACAGCGCGCGGTGGTCCCCCTTGCGCGTCGGGGTGAGCGTGATGAACTCGCGCAGCGCCCAGAACGACACCAGTCCGCAGAGCACCACCGTGGCGGTCGTCCCGAGCCAGAAGGCCGCGGCGAGCACGGTGCACATGATCCACCAGCCGCGGAGGCGGGCGTTGAACGCCTTCACCGCGGCCGGGTCGAGGCCCCGGTCGGGGTGGCGGCCGAGGAACTGCCCCACCGCGGTGGCCACGGTGAGGAGGAGCAGGACGCTCGCGATGAGGGCGATGGTGCGGGTGTCGTTCATGGACGGGGCGGTCATTCCTTGAGCGCGAGCACGGCCTTCCGCGCCCGGACGAGGAACTCGGCCTTCGCCTCGCCGCGTTCGAGCCACATCGGCGGACCGAAGCTGATGCAGGAGAGGAGCGGCACGGGGAGGAACTCGCCCCGCGGGAGGATGCGGTTCAGGTTGTCGATGTGCACCGGAACCAGCTCGATGTCGGGGCGCTTCTTGGCCAGGTAGTAGAGACCGCTCTTGAACTCGCCGAGCTCGCCGGTGACGCTCCGGCTCCCCTCCGGGAAGACGATCAGCGACTTCGTCGTCCCGATCTCGCGGAGCATGAGATCGACCGGGCTCTGGTGGACCTTGATGTCGGTGCGGTCGATGAGCAGGGCGTCGAAGACCTCCTCCGCGAGCCACCGTCGCACGATCCCGCGCGACCAGTAGTCCTTCGCGGCCACGGGGCGCGTCAATTCGCGCACGTTCTGCGGCAGGGAGGACCAGATCAAGAGCGCGTCCAGGTGGCTTGTGTGGTTGGCGAAGTAGACGCGCTGGCAGGTGTCGGGCTGGCTGGCGATCCAGCGCACGCTCGCCCCGGAGAGGAGCCGGGCCAGCGCCGCCAGCCCCAGCCCCGCGGCGCGGCACACCGCCGATCGGCCCGCCCGGTCGGGGCGGTCGAGGGCCGTCTCGGGGGACGTGCGGGTGAACGGTTCGGCGGGGGAGAGCATGGGGAAAATTGTCGGTGGCCGGCCCGAGCGCGGTCAATCGCCGCGGCGGCAGGGCACGAACGGATTGTGTCGGCGCTCGTGGCCGACGGTGGTCTCCGGACCGTGCCCGGGGAAGACGACGGTCGCGTCGGGGAGCGAGTAGAGGTGGCGGACGATGCCGGCGGCCAGTGCCGAAAAGTCGCCGTCGGGGAAGTCGGTGCGGCCGATGCCCTCGTGGAACAGCACGTCGCCGCCGAACACCACCGGCGGCTCGACACCGTCGACGAGGAAGACCACGTGGCCGGACGAGTGGCCGGGGATCGAGCGCACCAGGAACTCCAGGCCGGCGGCGGCGACGCGCTCGCCGTCGTCGAGGAGCCGATCGGCCGGGGGACTGGTGATGGGGAGGCCGAAGACCCCGGAGAGGTTTCCCATCGGATCGACGAGCTTCGGGGCGTCGCCGCGGCCGACGAGAATCGGCAGATCGGGCCACTCGCTCCGCAGGCTCGCGACGCCGGCGATGTGGTCGGAGTGGCCGTGGGTGAGGAGGATCGCCCGCGGGCGGAGACGTTCCCGACGGATCGTCTCCACGATCGCGTCGGGCTCGAAGCCCGGATCGACGACGACGCACTCGTTCCCCCCGGGAGCGGAGACGACGTAGGAGTGCTCCGCGAAGGGTTCCGATTCGATGCGGCGGATCGCCAGGGCGGGGGTCGGTGCGGGCCGGTCGATCGTGGCCATGGGGAGGGACGACGGGGACGTCGGAAGAGGG
>CAWUOA010000346.1:0-3861 GCA_963923225.1 uncultured Planctomycetaceae bacterium | reverse complement strand
GTTCCCGGGCGAGTGCCGGATCGGGCACCGGCGCCGGCGCGACGTCGTCGGCGAGGGCCGAGAATCCGCCGAGGAGAATCCCCGCCAGCACGGGAGCGGTAAGGAGACGCATCGGGGGGCTCCGTCGGCGGATCGGGACGCGGGCGAGTGTCCCGCGGGATTCAGGGCGTGATGGACGCCGGCGGGGCGTCGCGGTCGAGTTCGTCGCGAAGCGATCGCTCCGCGGCCTGCGCGGCGTCGAGCGCCGCGCGGGCGCTGGCCGCGGCCTCGGCGGCCTTCGCCAGCGCGTCGGCCGTGTCGCGGGCGGCCGCTTCGGCGGCGGCGGCCCTGCCGCGCGCCTCCTCGAGCCGGGCCTCCAGACGCGGCGGGTTGGTGTCGAGGGCGCCTGCGCGCGTCCCAGAGGCGACGTCGAAGACGGCGACCGCGCCGGTCCAGTCGCCGGCGAGGATCAGGCTCCCGTCACGGCTGGCGGTCACCCGGGTGCCGATGTCGGGAAGCGACGCGTCGAACGTCTGCGCCTTGCCGTCGGCGGTCCAGAGCTTCACCTTCGCGTCGCGTCCGGTCGTCACGAGGCGGCCGTCGGGGAGCCAGGCCAGGCTCTCCACGCCGCCGGCATGCGCGTCCCACGACTTGGGGGGCTTGCCTGAGTCGACCTCCCAGAGCTTCACCGTGCCGTCGGCCGAGGCGCTCGCCACCACCTCGCCGTCGGACCGCCACTCGAGCGCCGTGACCTGGCCCTTGTGCCCCTTGAGCACCGCGTACTCGGCGCCCCCCTCCGACTCCCAGACGAAGAGATTCCCGGCCCGATCGCCGCTGGCCAGGAGCACCGAATCGGGGGAGAAGGCGAGCGCCGTGATCCAGTCGGTGTGGCGGCGGATCTCGCTCCGCACGGCGCCGTCGGCCGTGGCGAGGATGCGGACGACCTTGGCCGGGCCGCCGAGGGCCGACAGGCGCCGGTCGGGCGCGACGTCGGCGGCGAGGACCTCGTCGAACTCCTCGCCGAGTTCCGCCACGCGCGCGGCACTGGCCACGTCCCACACCACCACCCGGCCCGACTTCGCCCCCTCGCCGCCGCCGGCGACGAGGAGACGGCCGTCGGGGGAGAAACGGAGCGTCTTCACGACCCCTTCGGGGAAGGGGAGGACGCCGACGAGGCCGAAGGCGCCGCCGGCGGCGAGGTCGTGGAGCAGCACCTGGCCGCGGCCGCCGGTGGCGGCGACGTCGCCGTGGGGGGAGGCGTCGAGGGCGGTGACCGTCGTCGGCCGCGCCGCGGTCGACCGCACCTGGCGCGACATCCGCGGCGGCGCGACGAGCGGGCCCGACGGGCCGGCGGCGGCGGCGGGCACGATCGTGGCCGCGGGCTTCTTCTTCGGCGCCGTCGCGCCGTCGCGCTCGGGGGCGCCGGCGGCGATCCAGCGGCGCAGTGCCTCGATCGCCTCGGCCGGCAGCTTGTCGGCCTCCGGCGGCATCTTCGGCTCGGAGGCGTGGGTCACGAGCTGGAAGAGATACGACCCCTCGGCGTCGCCGGGGGCGATCGACTCGCCCGACGACCCGCCGGAAAGCAGCGCGGCGTGGCTGGTGACGTCGAGGCCGCCACGCTTGCGGTCGGGGTTGTGACAGCCGCCGCAATGCTCGCGGAGGATCCCGGCCACCCCCTTCTCGTACGTCGGCGCGTCCTCGGCGCGGAGGGGGCCGGCGGCGAGGAGGGCGAGCACGGTGGCGGCGACGGGGCGGGCGAGGCGCATCGGCGGATCAGTGGTTGAAGATGAACTCGGGGGAATTGAGCAGCGCCCAGAAGACGTCCTCGAGGCCGGCACGGGGATCGGGGCCTTCGAGGACCGTGGCCAGCGTCTCGATCCGCTCGCGCTCGTCGGGCTTGCGGCCGAAGCAGCGGAGGAAGAGCTCGTCGATGATGGCCGTGGGGGGCGCGCCCGCGGCGAGGCGATCGGGGACGAGCTTCCCCTGGGCGATGCGGTCGTTGGCGGCGTCGCCGTTGAGCAGGTGGAGCGCCTGCGAGAGGCTCGGCTCCATCCGCACCGCGCAGGTGCAGGCGTCCTCCCGGTTGGCCCGGCCGAAGGTGGTGAGGAAGTAGTTCGTCGTCCGCCCGTCGGCCACCTGGACGGCGCGCCCGTCGGCGGGGAGACCGGGAAACTTCGTCCTCGTGCCGGTCACCTGGGCGACGACGTCGAGGAACACCTCCGCGCGCATCCGACGGACGGCGGCGTGGGAGAAGTTCGTGGTGTCGAGGGCGTTGGATTCGTTCGGCACGCTCGACCGCTGGTAGGCCTTCGAGGCCACGATCTCGCGCACGAGCGTCTTGAAGTCCCATCCCGAGTCGGCGAAGCGCCGGCCGAGCGCGTCGAGGAGCGGGGCGTTCGAGGGGGGATTGCTGACCCGGGCGTCGTCCGGCTCGTGGACGATGCCGCGGCCGAAGAAGTGGGCCCAGGCCAGATTGGCGACGTGCCGGGCGAAGAAGGGATTGCCGGGCGCGGTGAGCCACTCGGCGAGCGCCTCGCGCTTCGAGCGGCCGAGGAGATCGGGGGCGGCACCGCCGAGGAAGCGGGGCGTGGCGGCGACGCCGGTGACGGGGTGCTTCACCTCGCCCCCCCCGGTGTCGACGATGATCGTCTCGCGCGGATCGGCCGCCCGCTTCCTCCCCACGCCGGTGAAGAAGGCGGCGAAGCCGTAGTAGTCGTCCATCGTCCAGCGGTCGAAGGGATGGTTGTGGCACTGGGCGCACTGGATGCGCGTGCCGAGGAACGACTGGGCCACGTTCTCCGCCAGCTTCAGCGTGTCGCGTTCGAGCTGGAAATAGTTGGCGGGGGGATTCTCGAACGTGCTGCCGGTGGCGGTGAGCAGCTCACGCACCATCCGGTCGACCGGGACGTCGCCGGCGATCCGCTGCTGGAGCCAGCGGTGGTAGAGCATCGCCCCCTTGGGCGCCACGTCGTTGCCCGAGGAGCGCACCTGGAGCATGTCGGCCCACTTCATCACCCACAGGTCGGTGAACTCGCGCCGCTGCATGAGCGCCTCGACGAGCCGGGCCCGCTTGTCGCCCGAGGAGTCGGCGAGGAACCGCTCGCGCTCCTCGGGGGTCGGCAGGAGGCCGACGAGGTCGATCGACACCCGGCGGAGGAAGGTCTCGTCGTCGCACACCGGCGACGGCGCGACGCGCAGCGCCGCGAGCTTGGCGTCGACGAGCTCGTCGATCCAGCCGCCGCCCGGCTCCGTCGGGCTCTCGAACGCCAGGCCGGCGGGGATCACCACCATCGGCACGCCGACGGTGATCGAGCCGTAACGCGCCATGAGGAAGGCCTCGCCGCGGGCGCCGCTCTCCACGACCCCGTCGGCGGAGACCTTCGCCGTGCGGTCGGCGCTCGAGCTCCACCAGGCCAGCTCGGTGACGTCGCGGTCGCTGCCGTCGGCGAAGCGGGCCACGGCCACGAGCCGCTGGCGCGTCCCCTCGCCCGACAACAGCGCCGACGGCGGCCAGAGATCGACCCCCGTGAGATCGGCCACCGGGCCGGGATCGTCGGGGGCGCCGGCGGAGATCCACTCCAGCAGCGTCGCGGCGAGAGGCGCGTCGTCGGCGAATCGTTTTCCGCCGCCGTGGGTGACCTTCCCGGTCGCCTTCGTGAACAGCAGGCTCTCGGCGGGGGCGGCGAGATCGATCCTCCGCCCCGGCAGCTCGCGCGTCACGCGCTGGTAGTCGCCGGCGGGATCGAAGCCGAAGAGGGAGAGCCGGAAGCCGTCCTTGCCGCGGGCGGCGCCATGGCAGCTCCCCATGTTGCAGCCGGCCCGTGCGAAGAGGGGCATCACGTCGAGCCGGAAGGAGAGGGGCGGCGTGGTCGTGGCGCCGTG
>CAWUOA010000345.1:0-3885 GCA_963923225.1 uncultured Planctomycetaceae bacterium | reverse complement strand
ATCGGCACCGCGTCGGCCAGGCCGTCGGCCACGGTGCCGGCGAGCGACCAGGCGCCGGCCGCGTCGATCTGCACGTCGACGAGCCGCCCCACGAGCCGGAGCGGAGCGTCGAAGACGACGATCCGGTCGCAGCGGGTGTGGCCGGTGAGCTGCGCGACCCCGTCGGGGCCGGGATCGACGCCGCGCTTCTCGTCGCGCGTCGAGAGCCCCTCCACGAGCACCTGCTGCCGCGTGCCCACGAAGGGGAGATTGCCGGCGAGGCTCGCACGCGTCTGGGCGTCGAGGAGCACGTGATGGCGCTCCTTCTTCACCTCCTCCGGCACGTCGTCGGGGAGGCGCTCGAAGGCCTTCGTGCCGGGCCGGGGGCTGTACTTGAAGATGTAGCTGTTCTTGAAGGCGAGCCGCTCGACCAGGTCGACCGTCGTGGCGAACTCCGCGTCGGTCTCGCCGCAGAAGCCGACGATGAAGTCGCTGGTCACGCTCGCCCGCGGCAGCTCCTCGCGGACGCGGGCGTGCATCTCGAGATACTCGCCGATCGTGTAGCCGCGCTTCATGCGCGAAAGCACCGCGTCGGAGCCGTGCTGGGCCGGCACGTGGAGATACTGGCAGACCTTCGGCAGGTCGCGGACGGCGCCGATCAGCTCCGGCGTCATGTCGCGCGGGTAATTCGTCACGAAGCGGATCCGGTCGAGGCCGTCGATCGAGTCGAGGTCCTGGAGCAGATCGGCGAGGCGCGTCGTCCTGCCGCCGTCGGTCCACTTGTAGGAGTTCACCGTCTGGCCGATGAGCGTGATCTCGCGGCAGCCCTCGGCGACGAGCTTCCGGGCCTCGGCGAGGATCGCCGCCGGCGGCCGGGCCTGCTCCGGCCCGCGGACGCGCGGCACGACGCAGAACGCGCAGAACTTGTCGCAGCCGGTCTGCGTGCGCACGAACGCCTGGAAGGGCGTCGGCCGCATCGCCGGATCGCGGTCGGGATCGTAGCTCTCGAAGCTCCTGGTGACGGCGTCACGGCTGCCCGCCTTCCGGTCGAGGCTGACCTCGATCCGCGGGGGGCCGCCGGCGAGGATCTCCTCCACGATCCCCGGCACGCGGTGGAGCTGCCCGGGGCCGACGACGAGATCGACCCACGGGGCCCGCTCGCGGACGAGCTCCTGGTCCTTCTGTGCCATGCACCCCAGGACGCCGACGATCATCCCCGGCCGCTTCTGCTTCTCGATCCGCACCCGCCCCAGCGCCGACCAGACCTTGTCCTCGGCGTGCTGGCGGACGCTGCAGGTGTTGTAGAAGACGGCGTCGGCCTCGGACGGGGCGGCGGCGAGGCTCCAGCCGTCGCGGCGCAGGGCCGCCACGACCAGCTCGCTGTCGAGGACGTTCATCTGGCAGCCGACGGTCTCGATCCAGAGCCGGCGCGAGGGGGCGGAGTTGGCTTGGGCTGTCGTCATGGGCCGGATTGTAGAACAACCGCTTCACACGGTCGGCAGCAATTTCACGAGCGACAACGAGACGCCACTCCCCGACTCCGACAACAGCGCCGGGCTCGAGAGCGTCTCGGCCGGGCCGACGAGCGTCTCGGATTCGTAGCGGCCGTCGCGGGCCGAGCGGAAGACGCGGGTTTCCCGCGTCGCCGCGTCGATGACCCACGTCTCGGGGATGCCGTGCCGGGCGTAGAGCGGCACCTTCACGCCGAGATCCCAGGCCAGGCTCGTGTCGGCCACCTCGATGACCAGGTGCACGTCCTCCGGCCCGGGGAGCGCGGTCATGTAGCCGTCCGGCCGGGCACGGACGATGGCGATGTCGGGCTCGGGCTCGTTCATGTCGTCGAGCCGGATCGGGTTCTGGCAACGCACGACCAACGCGTCGCCGAGTGCGCGGCCGAGATGCCTGACGAGCCGGTCGACGATCGCGGCATGGAGGGCTCCGATCGGCGACATGTCGATGATCTCCCCGTCGATGAGCTCCACCCGGTCGGTCGGCGCGAGGATCCCCGCCTCGGCCATGCGGTGGAAGTCCTCCACCGAGAGACGGTGGCGGGTCGGCGCGGCGCGGGGGATCGTGGCCATGGCATCCGCCTGGGAGGATCGCGAGAGGGGATCCGCGAAGCGATTATACGACGCCCGCCAGCGCGGCGTGGCCGTGCCCGCCTGCGGCACAAGGGGCCGCGGTCTATCGACTCTCCATCCGCGCACCCTGCCCCAGGAGCCGGCCGCGGAGGAAGTCGGCGACGGCCATCGAACTCTTCCCCTCCGGCACCACGCGCGTCACCGTCACCGTGCCGCCGTCACCGCAGGCCACGACGAGGCCCGCGTCGCCCGCGGAGAGGATCGCGCCCGGCGGCGCATCGGCAGGGGCCGGGTGCGCACCGACGTCGATCGCCTCGAGCACCAGGCGCACGGGCTTGGCCTCGGCCGAGGCATGGAGGAAGGTCGCCGCGCGCGGCCAGGGATCGAGGGCCCGCGGCATGCGGGCGATCCAGGCCGCGGGCTTGGTCCAGTCGACGAGGCCGTCGGCCTTCGTGAAGCGCGGCGCCTTGGTGACGAGCGCCTGATCCTGCGGCGTGCCGCAGGGGCCGGCGGGGCGGTCCGGGCGCGTAAGCTCGCCGATCGCCGCCATGACGAGCTCCGGCCCGAAGGCGGCGAGCCGCGCCTCGAGCTGCGAGGCGGTCTCCCGCGCGCCGATCGGCGTGGCCTTCGACACGATCACGCCGCCGCCGTCGAGCTGCGGCGTCATGTGGATCACGCAGGCGCCGCTCTCGGCGTCGCCCGAGAGGATCGCCCACTGCACCGGCGCCGCGCCGCGGTGGCGCGGGAGGAGCGAGCCGTGGAGATTGATCCCCCCCAAGGGCGCCACGGCGAGAAGCTCCGGGGAGAGGATCTGGCCGTAGTCGCAGACGACGAGGAGATCGGGAGAGAGCGAGCGGATCTCCGCCACCGCCTCCGGGGCGTTGACGCGTTCGGGGGCGAGCACGGGCACGCCGGCCGATTCGGCCACGGCACGCATCGGATTCTCGGGTGCCCGCCGGCCCGGCGCGGCCCGATCGGGCCGCGTCACGAGCGCGGGGATCTCGAGGCCCGACTCGAGCAGCGCCCGGAACATCGGCACCGCGAACGGCCCGGTCCCCATGACCACGATCCGCAGCCGGGGAGCGTGCGCCTGGGGGCTCGTCATCAGGCCCGCCCCCGCGACGGCGGCGGGCAGCGGGCGGCCTCGAGACGGGCGAGACGGGCGAGGATCTCCTCGTCGCCCGGCAGCTCGCCGCGCGACTGCTTGCCCAGGAACATGTGGCGCATCGAATCGAGGGCGCTCCTGGCCTCGAGCGCCGCGGCGTCGGGGAGGCGGTCGGTGAACAGCCGCCCCTCGAGGTGGTCGACCTCGTGCTGCACGACGCGGGCCAGGAAGCCGTCGAGATCGAGGCTCACCTGCTCGCCGTCGAGCGTCCAGGCGTCGAGGACGACCTTCTCCGGACGGCGGACATCCATCCGCAGCCCCGGCAGGCTCAGGCAGCCCTCCTCCTGCACGGCGTTGCCGCGCGGGCGGGAAAGGGTGGGGTTGATGAACACCAGCTCCTCGCCCGAGTCGGGGCTGGCCTCGGTGTTGACGATGAACAGCCGATAGGGGAGGCCGACCTGGTTGGCCGCCAGGCCGACGCCGACCGCCTCGTACATGATCTCGAACATCCGGTCGACCGCGTCGCAGAGCTCCTCGTCGACGCGCACCAGGGGGCTCGTGCGTCGAAGCAGGGCCGGATGGGGGTATTCGACGAGCTCGATCGGGCCGATGGCGGGATCGGCGGAGGGGGCGTCTGCCACGGGGGAGCCTTGGCTGGAGGGAGGGAGCCGGAAGCTCATTCTATCGCGCCGGCGCCGGGCCGCTGGCGGACATACAATC
>CAWUOA010000344.1:0-3893 GCA_963923225.1 uncultured Planctomycetaceae bacterium | reverse complement strand
AGGATGCTTGATGTCCAGGCTCGGCGTCTCGATCCTCCGCTCGATCGCTCCAGAGAAACCCTGCCGGTCGGCGAGAGTGGGGGGATTGAGGGAGCTGCGACGGACGAACCAGCGATGCCGGCGCAGCCAGCCCGCCAGCCACCCCGGTCGCCCCAGCCCTCCCTTCCGACGCCCCTCACTCGTCCGCCCCCGAGCCCGTCTCCGCCCGACCTTGCCGGGACTGCCACCAATTCAGGGAAGGCGCACGGCGCCGACCTTGCCGCTCCGGTAGCGCGTCCGTGCGCGAATCCGGCCGGTGGTGGCCGGAAGCGGCCCATGCCGACAAGTGACAAGGGTTTGCGCCCCCGGAGCCAGGATGGCCGAGGGGGTGCCGACGCCGTCGCGCCACCGTGCGGTGTCGCTGCGGGGCGAGGAACAGTCTCCAGGGAGGGATGCGGTGCCCGGGTCCCGCATGCACATCACCGGATCGACCTTGGTCGGGGCGGCGTACGCCGCCGCGGCCTGGTACGTCGGCGGCATGCCTCCCACCACCTGCCTGCTCGCCGCCGCCCTGTGTGCCGTCGCCGGCATCCTCCCCGATCTGGACGACGGCGAGGGGGAGTCGCTCGGCGAGAGCGTCGGCTTCGCGGCGATGCTCCTCCCGCTCCTCCTCATTCACCGCTTCGAGCAGGCGGGGATGCCGCTCGAGGCGATCGTCCTCTCCGGGGCGGCCATCTATCTCGCCGTGCGCTACGGACTGGTCTGGATCCTCGAAAACCACTCCGTCCACCGCGGCATGCTCCACAGCCTGCCGACGGCGGTGGTGGCCGGCGAGGTGGCCTATCTCGCCTTCGGCGCCGAGGACCCGGTCCACCGCTACTTCATCGCCAGCGCCGTGGTGATCGGGTTCCTCACGCACCTCGTCCTCGACGAGATCTGGAGCGTGACCCAGGGGCACTTCGGTCCGAAGCACAAGACCGGCTTCGGCACCGCCCTCAAGTGCTGGGGCAAGGAGCCCTGGTCGAATCTCCTGGCCTACGTGCTGGTGGTGGCGCTCGGCGTCCTGGCCGCCTTCGACGCCCATTGGAGCGAGCGGACGCTGCCGCAGCGCCGCTACGCCCGACAGCAGATGGAGCAGGCGGCGCGCTCGATGCAGGCGACGCCTGCCCCGTGGAACTACCGTCGCTGACCCTCCCCCGGCGGCACCTTGCCCGCCGCCCCGGGCCGTGGCGATGATGCGGCGGTCGCTCCCTCCCCCAAAAGCCGCCGATGGCCCTGCCACCGATCCCGATCGTCGCCGCAACCGCGGCACCGCCCCTCCTCCTCGTCGTCGGCCTGGCCGCGACGGCGGCGGCGGCGTGGGCCGGCGGCGTTTCGGTGACGCTCCTGCGGCTCGGACACCGCAGGATGCAGGTGCTGCTCTCCTTCACCGGAGGCATCCTCCTCGGCGTGGCGTTTCTGCACCTGCTTCCCCACGCCGCGGCGGCCTCCGGCGGCGTCGACGAAGCCGCCGGCTGGGCGCTCGGCGGATTCTTCCTGATGTTCCTCCTGGAACGGGCCTTTCATGGCCACGCCCACCATGCCGCCGACCCCGAGCATGGTCCCGCCGGGGGCTGCGACCACGGCGACCATGCCCACGGTCATCACCACGACGGCCCCCGGCACGACGCCCCCCGCATCCTTCCCCGGCCCGAGGGAGCCGGGAAGCTCGCCTGGATGGGGACGTTCGCGGGTCTGGCGGTCCACAGCCTCGCCGACGGCGCCGCGCTCGCCGCGGCCACCGATGCCGCGGCGGGGAACGCCGGTGTCCTGGCAGGGCTGGCGACGCTGGTGGCGATCCTGCTCCACAAGCCGATCGATGCCGGCCTGATCGCCGCGCTGCTCATCCAGTCGGGGGCGTCGCCCCGAACGCGGTCACGCGTGAACCTCGTCCACGCCTTGCTCGTGCCGATCGGCGCGCTGGCCTTCCTCTTCTGTCTCCAGGGGGCGGGCGACGTGCGTGCCTGGCTCCTCGGCCCCGCGCTCGGGCTCGCGGCCGGCGCGTTCGTCTGCATCGCCGCGGCCGACCTGCTGCCCGAGGTCGAGTTCCACAGCCACGACCGGCTCCTCCTCTCCGCCTCGCTGGCGCTGGGAATCACCGCCGCCATGGCGGTCACCGGCCTGGAGCGCGGCATCGCCGCCCGCGCCCGGGCCTTCGAGGGGAAGGTGGAATCGTTTTCCCCGCAGGGCGGGACCGGGCCGGATTCGCCACCGGCCGCGGACGCCGCGCGCTCGTCCGCTGCGGTCGGCGGGACTTGATCAGCCCTCGACCTCGAGGCCCCGCTCGGCGCGGATCGCTCGGACCTCGCCGAGGACCTCCTCGATCAGCGCCTGCTGGCGGCGGATGCGGGGAAGTTGCGACTGGAAGCACCAGGCGACGAGCGTCATCAGCGCGATGGCGCCGACGAGGTGGGGAGTCACCCAGTCCTGCGAGCCGGGCCGGCCGGTGGAGGGATCGGCCGCGCCGCCGAGGGCCACGATGCCGACGACCGCGAGCATGCCGATCACCGACCAGGGGAAGGCCGCGCGCTTGAGCGCCTTGGCCCGGTCGATGAAGGCGTCGGAGAGGCCGTAGGTCTCCACCACCTCCTTGCACCAGCGGCCGGTGCCGATGAAGTAGGTCACCGCCATGCTGTTGACCAGCAGCACCATGATCCCGGCGAACACGCCGGAGAGCCGATGGACGGTGCCGAGGCGGAGGATGCCCCGGTCGGTCTGACCATGGAGGTCGCCGATCCACAGGCCGAGGCCGGCGGTCGCCAGCATGAGGGCGACGGCGAACATCGCGGCGCGCGAATAGACTCGTTCCATCGACCGGGAGGCTCCAGAGTGTGTGCCGGCCCCACGCCGGCCGACTCCCGACTATAGGCTCCCGCGCCGGCCCGCCGCAGCCCCCACACCCTCCGGCCCCGCGTCCCTGCCGATTTCCACGATGACGCACCACCACGCCCCCCCTCCGCCTGGCGCGGCCTCCCCCGCCTCGCCGAGCGCGCGGCCGATCCTGTTCCTCACCGCCGGCGACCCGGCCGGAATCGGTCCCGAGGTGCTCCTTGCCGCCTGGGCCCGCACCCCCGCCCACACGCGGGCACGGCTTCGCGCCTGCGCCTCCCCTGCCCTGCTCCGGGCGGTCCTCGCCGAGGTGCCGGCCCTGCCGAGCCTGTCGCTCGAGGTCGTCGGGCGGGACGATCCACGCCCCTCCGCGCCCGGGACGGTGCTGGTCGTCGATCCGGGCGAGGCAGGGCCGGCCCCGCCGCGGGGAACGATCTCGGCGGCGGGCGGACGGATGGCGGTGGCGGCGCTGGCCACGGCGCTCGACGCCGTGCGCCACGCGGAGGCCGCGGGCATCCCGGCGGCGATCGTCACCGGACCGCTCCACAAGGAGGCGCTCCATGCCGCCGGCCACGACGTGCCGGGGCACACCGAATGGCTGGCCCGTGCCTGCGGCATGGCCGACGACGACGCGTCGATGATGCTCTGGCTCCCCCCCGACACCGCGAGCGGCCGGGCCGGGCTGGGAGTCGTGCACGTCACGCTCCACGAGCGGCTCGCCTCGGCGCTGGGGAGGCTGTCGATCGAGGGGATCGTCGCCGCCGGCCGCCGGCTCGACTCGCTGCTGGCGGCGCTCCTCGGAAGGCCTCCGCGCATCGCCGTCGCGGCGCTCAATCCGCACGGCGGAGAGGGGGGGCTGTTCGGCGACGAGGAGCCGCGGCTCATCGCCCCGGCGGTGGAGCGGCTCCGCAGGGCGGGGATCGACACGGTCGGCCCGCTGCCGGCCGACACGCTGTTCCTCCGCGCCGCGGGAGGCGCCTTCGACGGCGTCGTGGCCCAGTACCATGATCAGGGCCACATCGCCGTCAAGCTCCTGGGCATGCACC
>CAWUOA010000343.1:0-3899 GCA_963923225.1 uncultured Planctomycetaceae bacterium | reverse complement strand
GACGACGCCCGTGCTTCACGCCATCGCCGCGATCATGGAGAGCGAGACGCTCTGTGCCGGAGGCGAGGCGGCGCTGGTGCGCGTCATCCAACGCGACGCGGAGATCGACCTCGACGACGACCACGTGCTCTACGTCGTCCGCGAAGCCTGGGCCCACGGCCAGGACGCGACAGGAGCGCTCGCGCGGCTGCGGGCCCTGAGCGACGCAGGCCACGATCGCCGAGCGGTCCATCCACGCTGACCCCGTCCGCCCCGTCAGGGGCGTGGCCCCGGTCAGTCGTCGTCCGCGGCCGACACCGCCCACTCCGGGTAGGGCACGGCCGTCCCCTTCGCCGCCCGCCAGAGGATGCGGTTGAGGGCGTCTTCCGGGGCCCGGTCGACGCCGTCGAAGTCCATCGCGGCGCTGGCGATCGCGTCGTCGCGGAGGAGGGGGTCGACGTGCGACTGCGGTACGCCGTTCATCCGGTCGAGCGGAACTCCGGCCGGTAGGGCCGTGAAGGGCTCGGGGTCGGCCACGTCCCCGAAGCAGTCGAACATCGGCGTCGCCGAGGCGTCGAACCGGTTCATGGGGCGGAGGCCGAGGATCTGGCCGATCGTGCGGAGAACGCTCGTCGTGTTGTAGCGGGTGCTGACGGTCGCGCCGCGCCTGGCCCAGGGGCTCGCCACGTAGCAGGTGGTCCGGTACCCGCTGACGTGGTCCCAGCCGTCCTGGGGATCGTCCTCGATGGCGAACACCGCCATCTTCGGCCAGAACCGGCTGTGCGAGAGCGCCTCGACGATCCGGCCGAAGGCCAGATCGTTGTCGGCCACGCACGCTGCCGGCACCGGCGTCCCCGGCGAGGTGCCGCTGGTGTGGTCGTTGGGGAGGCAGATGATGACGAGATTCGGATAGACGCCCCGGGACTCGTATTCCGCGAGCTCCCGGATCACGACGTCGGCCCGGAACTGGTCGGGGACGCTCATGTTCCACCCCACCGTGTCGGACGCCGAGAAGGCGCGGATCGATTCGATCGCCGGCTCGGAGGCGAAGACCACCTCGTTCTGCCCCGGCCCGGCCCGCCACGCCGCCAGGCAGGCGGCGAAATCGGGCCGCCCCGCGCGGGCCGGGTCGGCGAAGCGGACGCGCGGCATCATGAACTCGCCGTAGTTCCGCACGCTCCGGCCCTGCTCCACGGCCCTGTCCCAGAGGAATCCGGCCGGCGACCAGGCCAGGGCGTCGGCGTCGGCATCCTCCATGCCGTCGGGATACGCGCGGGGGAATCCGGCGAAGCTCCGCTCCAGATAGTCGGTGGTGATGCCGGCGGTGCTCCAGTTGTGCCCGTCGGCGGAGAGGATCCCGCAGCAGGAGGTGTTGTCGAGGAGGACGAATCGCGAGGCGATCGCGTGCTGGTTGGGGGTCACCTCCGCGCCGAAGATGCACAGGTCCGCCCGGCCGTTCCCCCGAGGGAGATCGCCGAGGACCTGGTCGTAGGTGCGGTTCTCCTTGATGACGTAGACGACGTGCTCGATGTGGCTCGGCTCTCCGATCCGTTCGGGCAACGCCCGCGGCGGAACGTCGGGCCGCGGCGGCAGGAAGGCCTCGCGGATGCGCGTGACGCGCAGCGCCCGATCGGCGAGGTCGGAAAGAGCCGCGAGCGCCTCCTCGTCCGGCAGCGGCACGAGCGACAGGCTTCCCTGGTGCTGGTGCGAATTGAAGGCCATCGACTCGCCGCGCGGCTTGGGCTCGACCGGCAGGCCCTTCATGTTGGCCACGTGGAGCATGCCGCGACGCGCGTCGTGGATCACGCCGGAGGGATGCCATCCGACCGGAATCAGCCCGACCAGACGCGTGTCGCCACGCTCGAGCGGGTCCCAGTCGAGGACCCCGATCGCGTTCTGTGCGGCGTTGGCCACGAACAGGCGCTCGCCGTCGGGGGCGAAGGCGAGCGCCGCCGGCTGGGCGCCGAAGAGTTCGGCCGGCGTCGCCTGCGTGGCCACGCGCTCGAGCAGCGCGCCCGACGCGGCGTCGAGGATGGCGATCGTGTCGTCGCCGGAGCAGGCACAGACCACGTGCCGGCCGTCGGGGGAGAGGGCGAGCGCCGAGGCGTGGCGGCCCGTCGGCACCTCGGACACGCTCCCGTCGGCCAGGTCGACGACGCTCACGCTCCCCTCCGCCGCGACGTGGCGCACCGGATCGACGCGGACGGTCGTCCCCTTGCCCGCCGGGCCGACGAGATCGCCATCCCCTGGCCGCCGGCCGCCGAGATTGCTCACGAACGCCTTCCCGCCGGCGAGGACGACGTCGAAGGGGGCCACGCCGACGTCGAACGTGCGGAGCGACGCGCCCGACGCGGCGTCGATCTCGAGGAGCCGATTGGAGAGATTGCCGCAGACGAGGAGCCGCGAGCCGTCGGCCGACCAGGCGAGCCCCGCGGGGATCTCCGCCGCCCGCCCGGGCGCCTCGGCAGGCGGAAGCGGAAGGGCGTGCGAGGGTGTCACCGTCCTGCCGTCGACGGCGAAGATCTTCACCGATCCGAGGACGTTGCTCATCGCCAGGCGGCGTCCGTCGGGGGAGAAGACGAGGCCGGTGTAGCTCTCGATCGCCTTGGTGTCGGGGGCGAGGTTGCGATCGGGCTGGCCCGGAGCGGCCGGCTCACGGACGTCGTCGGCGGCGGGGCGGACGCGATCGATGATCTCGGCCGTGTCGGGATCGATCACCACCACCTCGCTCGTCTTCCCGGAGGTGACGAGGATGACGCCGTCGGGGGAGAGGGCGATCGCCTGCGGCCGCAGGCCGGGAAGCTCCACCTGCCGACCCGTGGGTACGAGCACCTGATCGGTCGGGACGATCGACGAGCCGTCGTCCGAGCGACCCACCGGAGCGGTCGCGGGCGGATCCTCGCCGGCGACGGCCTGTGCCAGCGCGGGGGACGGCCGACAAGCGAGCCCCTGCACCGAGAGCAGGCACAGACAAAGCAAGGCGCGGACGACGGTCATGGCTGGACTCCCCGGAAGCGACGCGACGAGGCGGGGCAAGGCTACCGCGCCGACGCCCGCCCCGGAGGAAGCCCGCTCAGGCGCCGCGACGTTCGAAGCCGCCGGCGAGCCGGGTCATCCATTGTCCGCGGCGGACGGGATCGTCGGCCGGCGCGGCGAGATTCCAGCAGGCCTCGCAGTACACGGTGGGGCGGTCGTCGAGGGAGAAGAAGAACCCCGGCCCCCGGATCGGCCTTCGGCAGCGGCCGCAGGTCTTCGTGTCGACGCCGGCCTCGAGATACTCCGCCCGCGACGGCACCCCGGCGGCCGATGGCTTCGGTTCGACGGCGGCGACCGCCCCGCGCTTCTTGCGCGGCCCGAGCGCCCGGAGAAGGCCCGGACCGAAGAGGAGGGCGGTGACGGCCAGCCCAGCGAGCCGGGCCGCGTCGTCCCCCCGAAACATCCGTGCGGCAAAAACCGCCGCTGCGACGAGCGCGATCCTGTAGAGCAGCCGCAGGAGAAACCGCATCGAGTCGGCCCCGCGAATCTACCGGTACTTCGCCATCAGCGCGTCGAGCGCCGCGGCGCCGGGGCAGAGCGACTCCCAGGGGAGATCGATCAGCGGCGTCTTCGTGGTCTTGAGGAAGTCGTGCATGTCGCGGCTCGACTCGTCGATGAACAGCAGGCCCGTCGCCACCTCGCCGCGCTGCTGGCAGGCGCGGATGTGGGCCGCGGCGCTGCCGCGGTCGGTGGGATCGTAGCCAGGGGCGGTGCTCCGCAGACGCACCGAGCTGCCGTCGTGCATGGGGACGACGTGGAGCTCCCCTTGACCGCCGGAAGCGGGCGCCGTGCGGTCGGGGAGGGTGATCTCGACGTGCACCGGCACGTAGTCGGCCTGGACCGCCTCGATCTCGTGCTCGCGGGTGTACTTGTAGCTCTTGGTC
>CAWUOA010000342.1:0-3944 GCA_963923225.1 uncultured Planctomycetaceae bacterium | reverse complement strand
GGAGCGGTTCATCGCCTTCGTCGACAGCTTCAAGAGCCCGTGGGTGGGGATGTACTACGACATCGGCAACCACTGGAAGTACGGCCAGCCGAAGGAGTGGATCCGGAAGTTCGGCCACCGCTGCGTGAAGCTCGACATCAAGGGCTTCAGCCGGGCGAAGAACGCCTTCGTCGACATCGTGAGCGCCGACGACGACGTGCCGTGGGGCGAGGTCCGCGCGGCGCTCGCCGAGATCGGCTTCGCCGGATGGGCGACCGCCGAGGTGGGGGGGGGCGACGTGGCCCGCCTGACGACGGTGCGGAAGCAGATGGAGCAGGCGCTCTACGGCTGACGCCGCGGCGCCGCGTTCACGTAGAGCTTCACGTTGTGGGTGGCGCGGCCGACGGCGACGATGTCGGGATGGCCGTCGCCGGTGAGGTCGGCGGCGACGAGGTCCTCCACCGCCACGCCGCCGGCATCGACGACCGTGCGCGTCCAGGCCGAGCCGTCGGCGTTCGCCCGGTAGACGGCGAGCGTCGGCCCGTGCCCCTCGACCGGCGAGGCGTCGCTCGACCCGAAGACGATTTCGTCGCCGCCGTCGCCGTCGAGATCGACCGTGGCCAGGGCGTGGCCGCGGGCGTAGCCCTCGTCGATCACCATCCGCCGCCACGGCGCCGCGGGGCCGTCGGACGAGGGAAAGTAGACCGCCACCGCCGTGCCGTGCATCGGCTCGACCGTGACGAGGAACTCGCGGCCGCTCGAGAGCGAGCCCGCCTTCACCTCGCCCGAGCCGCTCGAGTCGGGGGCGGGGCCGGCGATGCCGGTGGCCAGGGAGGCCCGCGTGAAGCCGTCGCCGTGGCGCCGCAGCAGGCTCACGCCCTCGCGGCTGGCGGCGAGGGTGTCGATCCGGCCGTCGCCGTCGACGTCGGCATGGGCGTGGTTGTGCATCCGGTTGAGGGTCGCGTCGAGCACGGTCGCCGGCCAACGGTCGCGGGCCGGATCGGCCGGCACCGAGAAGGCGGTGAGGGCCACCCCCGCCGCACCCTGCGGCGCCGCCAGCGGCGAGACCACCAGCTGCGGCCGGCCCGATCCCAGGACGTCGGCGAAGCGCATCCGGTGGGTGGAGTGGAGGGGGCCGATGTCATGGACCTCCCAGGGGTCGTCGAGCGTCGCACCGCGCGAGAGCCAGTGCACGCTGCCGGTCTTCGGCCAGGCCGCGCCGAGGGCGAAGTCGATCTTGCCGTCGCCGTCGATGTCGTGCGGGGCGATGCAGACGTTGTCGCGCGGCGTCCGGTCGCGGATCACCGTGTGCTTCCGCCACTCGCCGTCGGCGTCGGCCGGGGCGGCGTACCAGAGGACGGCGTTCTCGGTGACGACGACCACGTCCTGCCGGGCGTCGCCGTCGACGTCGGCGAGCGTGACGGCGTAGCAGATCTCGCCCGGGTGGGGGTCGAGGGTCCGGGCCCGGAACGTCGGCTCGGCGGCGGTCGCGCCGAGGGGCGGAAGGAGCATGCAGATCAAGCCGGCGAGCGGGCGGACGGCGGAACTCGTGCGCATGGAACACCCCGGGCGTGGAGGGGAGGAGCCGCCGGACGGTGCGCCGTCGCTCACACGAGCTCGGGCAGCGGCGCGTGGTGGTCGGTGAGGTACTGCGGCCGGCCGGTGAGGTCGTTGAGCGTGGTGAGGTGGTCGATGCCGAGGCACCGGTAGAGGGTGGCGTGGACCTCCTCGAAGCGCACCGGCCGGTCCTTGACCTCGCCGGCGACCCGGTCGGTCGAGCCGATCACCTGCCCGGTCCGCAGTCCGCCGCCGGCGAGGAGCGCACAGGAGACGTTCGGCCAGTGGTCGCGGCCGGCGTCCTTGTTGATCTTCGGCGTCCGGCCGAACTCCCCCCACACCACCACCGCCACGTCGCGGTCGAGGCCGCGCTGGTGCAGATCCTCGACCAGCGCCGTCACCCCCTGGTCGAGCTGGGGGAGGTTCTCGCGGCAGAGGGCGAAGTTCGAGCCGTGGTAGTCCCAGAAGCTGTAGCTGATCGTGACGCAGCGCACCCCCGCCTCCACCAGCCGCCGCGCGGCGAGGAACTGCTGCATGAGGCGCGGGGCCCCGTCCCCCTGGTGCTTCTCGGTGCCGTAGCCGTACCGGTCACGGACGGCCTGCGGCTCCTTGGAGACGTCGAGCGCGTCGGCAAGGGCGCTCGAGGTGAGGACGCCGAGGGCCTGGCGCCGGAAGGCGTCCATCCCCTCCATCATGCCGGAGCTGTCGGCGTGACGGTTGAAGGAGTCGAGGGCGCCGACGAGCGAGCCGCGGTCGGAGAGGCGGTCGAGGGTGAGGCCGGAGAGGACGAGCTCCTCCCGGGCGTCGCCGTTGGGCTGGAAGGGGGTGCAGGAGGGGCCGAGGTAGCCGGGCTTGCCCGAGTTGTAGGGGCGGTGCTGCATCCGCGGCGAGAGGCCGACGTACGGCGGCGCCGAGGGGCGGGCCGCCCCCTGGAGCTTCGCCACCACCGAGCCGAACTCCGGCCAGCCCCCCGGCGGCTGCCGCTGGTGGCTGCGGCCGGTGAGGCACTGGAAGGAGTAGTGGTCGCCGGTGGCGCCGACGATCGAACGGATGACGGCGAACTTGTCCATCATCCCCGCGAGGCGCGGCATCAGCTCGCCGACCTGGATGCCGGGGACGTTGGTGGCGATCGGGGCGAACTCCCCGCGGACCTCGCTCGGCGCGTCGGGCTTGAGATCGACCATGTCCTGATGCGGCGGGCCGCCCGGCAGGTAGATCATGATCACCGACTTCTGCCGGCCGGAGCCCCCCCCGGCCGCGTCGGCACGGAGGACGTCGGCGAGCGTGATCCCGGGCCCCGCCGTGCCGAGCGCGGCCAGTCCGCCGATGCGGAGGAACTGCCGACGGCTGGCCCGGTCGCAGTACCGGCCGGATGCGGCTCCGGGGATCGTGAGCATGGCGTGTGGTCCTCGTGGTGCGGGGCGGCGTCAGACGAGCTCGGGGAGCGGGTCGACGCGGTCGAGCGGGTACTGCGGCCGGCCGGAATGATCGCGGAGCGACGCCTCCGCCGGATCGATGCCGAGGTGGCGGTAGAGCGTGGCGAGGACCTCGGAAAAGTGGACGGGACGGTCGGCGATCTCGCCGCCGAGACGGTCGGTCGAGCCGATCACCTGCCCGGTGCGGAAGCCGCCGCCGGCGAGGAGCCCGCCCCCCACCTGCGGCCAGTGGTCGCGGCCGGCGTCCTTGTTGATCAGCGGCGTGCGTCCGAACTCCCCCCAGGCGACGACGGCGACGTCCTTGTCGAGGCCGCGCGCGTGGAGATCCTCGACGAGCGCCGAGAGCCCCTGGTCGAACTGCGGCAGGTGGGTCTCGCGCATGCCGTTGAAGTTGTCGGAGTGGAAGTCCCAGCGGCCGAAGTTGAGCGTCACGACGCGGGCCCCGGCCTCGACGAGCCGGCGCGCCACGAGGAAGTGCTCGAGGTTCCGCGGGGCGCCGTCGCCGAAGCGGTTCGGGTCCCCCTTGCCGTAGCGCTCGCGGACGCTCTCGGGCTCCTCCGAGACGTCGAGCGCCCGGGCGAGCTTGGCACTGGTGAGGATGTCGAAGGCGCTCCGCGAGAGGCTGTCCATGCCGTCGAGCATCCGCGAGGCGTCGATGTCGCGCCGCAGCCGGTCGATGCCGGAGAGGAGCCCGCGGCGGGAGGCGAGCCGGTCGGGGGTGATGCCCTGGAGGACGATGTCGGAGCTCGACGGGCCGTTGGGGCGGAAGGCGGCGTGCGACACGCCGAGGAATCCGGGGAGGCCCGGCGAGCCGTACGGCGGATGGCCCGCGTCGGGAGAGAGGCCGACGAAGGCGGGCACGGCCGGATCGACGCTGCCCAGGAGCTTCGAGGCCACCGCCCCCATGCTCGGCCAGCCGCCGGGCGGCTGGTTGCGGACGGTGCGGCCGGTGTAGCAGATGAAGGAGTCGTG
>CAWUOA010000341.1:0-3949 GCA_963923225.1 uncultured Planctomycetaceae bacterium | reverse complement strand
CCCGAGGGGGGGGCCGGCGGCGGACGGATCATCGCCGCCGGCACGCCGGAGAAGATCGCCAAGTCGAAGGGCTCCCACACCGGCCGGGCGCTGGCCGCGGTGCTCGCCGCAGCCGCCGCCCCCTCACCGGCGGCCAAGCCCGCCCCGAAGCCGCGCAAGGGGCGGCGCGAGGTCGATGCGGCGGCGCTCGAGGCCGAATCGCTCGCCCGGATCGCCGCCGCGTCGCGCGATCCGGGCCCCCCCGCGATCCTGGTGCGGGGCGCGGCCCAGCACAATCTCAAGGGGGTCGACGCCGAGATTCCGCGCGGGGCGATGACCGTCTGCTGCGGCCCGAGCGGGTCGGGGAAGACGTCGCTGGCGTTCGACACCCTCTACGCCGAGGGGCAGCGTCGCTACGTCGAGAGCCTGTCCCCCTACGCCCGGCAGTTCGTGGGCCAAGTGCCCAAGCCCCTTTTCGAGCGGATCGACGGCCTCTCCCCCGCCGTGGCGATCGAGCAGCGCGCCACCGGCAGCACGCCGCGGTCCACCGTGGGGACGCTCACCGAACTCTACGACTACTTCCGCGTCCTCGCCGCCCGGCTGGGAAGGATGCACTGCCCCGACTGCGGGGTGGCGGTGGGGGCGCGGAGCGTCGATCAGACGGTCGACAGGCTCCTCGAGGCCCCGCCGGGCACGCGGATGCTGATCCTGTCCCCGGTCGAGCCGCGCGTCGGGCAGACTCCCGAGGCGTTCTTCGCCGCGCTCAAGGCGGCGGGATGGGTGCGGGTGCGAATCGACGGCCGCACCGTCCATCTCGACGACTCGCCCGTGCTCGACCGCAAGCGCCGCAGCCGGATCGAGATCGTCGTCGATCGCGTCACCGCGGACGCCTCGTCCCGCAGCCGGCTGGCGCAGAGCGTCGAGGCGGCCTTCGACGCCGGAGGCGGGACGATGCTCGTGGCCCGCGCCGGAGTCGATCCCTCGGGCAAGCCGCTCGAGGAGCCCGACTGGCCCATCGAGGTCCACAGCCGGCTCCTCGCCTGCCCGGCGTGCGGCCGCGGGTTCAAGCCGCTCGAACCGCGGCAATTCTCCTTCAACAGCCCGCTCGGCTGGTGCCCGCGCTGCGACGGCCTGGGGACGCGCACCGGCGTCGAGCACGGGGCGCTGGTCCGCGACTCCTCCGCCACCCTCTCCGGGGGCGCGCTCGACCTCTGGCCCGATCTGGCGGCGCCGGAGTCCGCGGCGATGCTGGCCGCGCTGTGCACCGCCACGGGCCTCCCCGCCGACGTTCCGCTCCGCGATCTCTCGGGGCTCCAGCAGCGGATCCTCTTCGAAGGGACCGGCGAGCGCTGGATCGACGTGCCCCGGGCCGCCGGCGTTCCCGGCACCGGGCCCTGGTTCTCCTTCCGTTTCAAGGGGCTCGAGGCGGCCTGCGAGGAGGCGGCCCGGCTCGTCGTCGGCCTGCGCGGCAAGGTCGACGCGGTTCTCGGCGAGGTCCCCTGCAGCGAGTGCGGCGGCAGCCGGCTGGCCGACGTCGCCTCCGCGGTGACCCTGTGGGGGCGGCCGCTCGACGTCTGGTGCCGGATGCCGCTGGGAAGGCTGCGGGAGGAGCTCGACGGAGTCGACTTGGCCGACGCCGACCGCAAGATCGCCGCCGACCTGCTCCGGGAGGCGCGGTCGCGCGTCGCCTTCCTCGTCGACGTCGGCCTCGACTACCTCGACCTGGCGCGTCCCGCCGGCAGCCTCTCGGGGGGCGAGCTGCAGCGGATCCGGCTGGCGGCGCAGGTCGGCAGCGGCCTCACCGGCGTGCTCTACGTCCTCGACGAGCCGACGATCGGCCTCCATCCGCGTGACACCGACCGGCTCGTCCGGGCCCTCGGGAAGCTCCGCGACCTGGGCAACACCCTGGTCGTGGTCGAGCACGACCGCGAGGTGGTGGCCGCCGCCGACGAGACGCTCGACTTCGGCCCCGGCAGCGGCCGCGAGGGGGGCAGGATCGTGGCCCACGGGTCCCCGGCGGCCCTGGTCGCGCTCCCCGAGAGCCCCACCGGGCGCTACCTCGGCGCCGCGCGGGCCTGCGACGCGGTGCTCGCGCGAAAGCGGAAGGAGGGCCGCCGCGAGCCGACCGGCTGGATCGAGATCCGCGGCATCCGCCACCGGACGCTCAAGGGCCTCGACGCCCGCCTCCCCCTCGGCGTCCTCGCCGCCGTCACCGGCCCCAGCGGCAGCGGGAAGACGTCGCTGGTGCTCGAGGTGCTCTGGAAGGCGCTCGCGCGCCGGCTCCACGCGGCGCGCGAGCAGCCGGGCAACCACGACTCCCTCCGCGGCGTCGAGCGGATCGACAAGGTGATCCTCGTCGACCAGGAGGCGATCGGCTCCACCCCCGGCTCCACCCCCGCGACGTACACCGGCGTCTTCGACCATGTCCGGCAACTGTTCGCCAAGGTGCCGGAGTCGCGGACGCGCGGCTTCACGCCGCGGACCTTCTCCTTCAACGTCGCCGGCGGACGCTGCGAGGCCTGCGAAGGGCTCGGCCAGCGGCGCGTCGAGATGCACTTCCTCCCCGACGTGTGGGTGGAGTGCGAGGCCTGCCGCGGCACGCGTTACTCCGCCGAGACGCTCCAGGCGAAGTGGCACGGCAAGACCATCGCCGACGTGCTGGCGATGAGCGTCGCCGATGCGGCGGTGCTCTTCGAGGGGGTGCCGCAGGTGGCGAAGATCCTCGCCACGCTCGTCGACGTCGGCCTGGGGTACCTGACGCTCGGACAGCCGGCGCCGCAGCTCTCCGGCGGGGAGGCGCAGCGCGTCAAGCTCTCGCGCGAGCTGGCCAAGACGGCCACCGGCAACACGCTCTACGTCCTCGACGAGCCGACGACCGGGCTCCATTTCACCGACATCGAGAAGCTCCTGGCCGTCCTCGAGCGGCTCGTCGACGCCGGCAACACCGTCCTCGTCGTGGAGCACAACCTCGAGGTGATCGCCGCGGCCGACTGGGTGCTCGACATGGGCCCCGAGGCGGGGGACGGCGGCGGCCGCGTGGTCGTCGAAGGGCCGCCGGAGGACGTGGCGATCCACGCCGCCCGCTGGCGGGCCGCTTCCGCTGCAAAAGGCCGGGGCCCCGCCGGTGCCGCGGGGAGCGATCCGCTCCTCCGCAGTCACACCGGCGAGGCCCTGGAACGATTCGGCGTGCTCACGCTCCGCGGGAAGGGGCGGGCTTGAGCCCCTTCCGTCGGGCGGCTACCAGCGGCTCTCGAGGCCGAACTGGACGCCGTTCAAGAACACGCTGCCGTTGGTGTTGATCGTCGCGGTGCCGGCACCGACGTCCGTCGTCGCGAGCTGGTCGACCGGGACGGCCACGCCGGAGAGCCAGAAGAAGTTGTAGCCGGTCCGCCAGGCGAGCCAGTTGGTGATCTGCCAGGTGCCGAAGACGCCGAGCTCGCCGAAGAAGGCGGTCTGCTGGGCGGCCGCCGAGAGCGTGGGAAGGTTCCCCTGGGAGTAGCCGCTGAAGGTCTGGCCGGCGGTGTTGTAGAAGACGCCCGCCTTGCCGACGGCGTTGAAGCGGATCGGCCCGCCGTTGTTCCACAGCATCACGTCGGCACCGGCCTGGCCGCCGTAGAGGTCGTTGACCGTGCCCACGTTGAACCGCTCGGCCTGGTCGAGCGGCATGGGGGCGGTGGTGCCGTAATGGTCGAGGAGTTGCATGTTCTGATTCCATTCGACCCAGCGGAATCCGGCCAGCCAGGTGACCGGTCCGCAGGTGCGGCGACGCCAATTGAGCTCGGCGCTCTGCAGGGCGGCGTTGGTCGTGACCTGGGCCCAGTCGATGTTCTGGAATCCGGGATAGGGACCGAAGCCGGCGATGCCGTTCATCTGGTAGGCGCCGGCGGTGTGCGGGGTCGACTGCTCGCCGTTGAAGGGGCGGACGTTGAAGTAGTTGCCTTCGACGGAGTAGATGTTGTCGAGATTGAGG
>CAWUOA010000340.1:0-3950 GCA_963923225.1 uncultured Planctomycetaceae bacterium | reverse complement strand
CGCGACCGCCGCGGGGGCGGGACGCGCGGGGGCCGCGGCGGGGGCCCGGGGCGCGGGAGCGGGCTGGCGAAAGCGGCGGCCGAGCCGCTGGGCGTGGGCCGGGGCGCACCACGACCAGGCCACGAGCAGGGCCACCACGACCGTCGGGATTCCGCCGCCGTTCGGCGTGGCAAGCCAGCGAACTCGACGGGCGAAAAGCCCTTCAACGGGACGCATGACGTCGTTCATCGATCCCTCCTCGTTTCGTCGAGCCCCGGACCGCGCGGACACGCGCGGTGCAAAAAAAACCGGAGACGGCGTCCGACGCGCGTCTCCGGTCCGAGAACGACGTTGTCCGACGACTCACTGCGGCTCGCCGCCGGGGAGCTTGCCCTGCTTGATCAGGTCGCCGAAGGTGGGCCCGCCGGCGACGCTCGGCTGAGCGGCGACGGTCTCGAGCGCCTTGCGGATCTTCTCCATGTTCTTGGCGTCTTCCTTCTTGTCGAGGATGGCGGCGAGCGCCTCGCCATAGGCGTTGCGGTCCTTCTTTTCCTTCCCCTTGTGGCAGACGTTGCACTTCGCCCCCTCGACGGCGGCAGCGAGGGCCTTCTCCGCCGGGTCGTTGCTGTCGGCCTTCACGTAGACGGCCTTGAACTCGTCGCCGAATTGCTTGATCGCCAGCGCCGGACGGGCGCCTGCCACCACGAGAATCGCCATCGCGGCCACCGCCAGCACACCACTGCCCCGAGTCATCGGTTGCACTCCTGGATCGACGATCGACCTGGATCGAAAACCGGATCGAAAAGGTCATCGCCACGAAGGACTGAGGCAGCCCTTCCGGGAAGCAGTTAGACCTTCACCATGTCGACGGTGTCAAGGATCGGGACCGGGGACCACCGGTGGGGAGGCCTCCCCAGGGAGGTCGGAGCCTGGAAAGGGCAATTCCTCGCGTTCGGCCGCCCCGTCGATCCTTCGAAACGTCTCGCCCCCCTCGTATCTGCTTCCACGGTCCGTCCATCGGACCGCGCCCCGATAGGCCTCGGGGCTACCGATCCCCGCCTGCTCCACGAACGCGCGCCCCGCTTCGACGACGAACCGACAGCGCTCGGCGCTCACCCGGAGGGTGGGGATGCCTGGCCCCACGGGCGAGTCGAGGAGCGTCGCGAAGCCGTCGCGGCAGACGAACGTCGCGTCGCGAAGGTCGACCGCGACCGTGGCCGGCGGCACCGAGCGAGGGAGTCCGTCGAGGCGGAGGAAGCGCCCCTCCATCAGACAGGCACCCCCGGCCCAGCGGAGATCGAGCCCGACGCCGGGATCGGCGACGACGAACGTCCCCTCGCCGACGGCCTGCACGTCCGCGAGGGACAGCCTGACCGGAGCGCTGGACGGGCCGGCCGGCCCGAGCCTGACGAAAGCGGAGTCGGCCCGCCCCCCGACCGGCACCGGGGCCGCACGGCGCCACTCGAGCGTCGCCGAGACCAGTTCCAGCGACGCGCCGGGGGCCACGGCGAAGAGCGCCCGGGAGGGCGGAGGCGAGGCGACTCGGATGCCGATCCGCTCGATCACCAGCCGGCCCGATTCGATGGCGATCGCCGCGTCGACGGCGGCGTCCGCGGCGCCGGATACACAGCGGAACACCGGCTCCTGGCCGGCCGCGGCGCGGAGGACGATCGATTTTCCCGCGAACGCCAACGGCGCGACGTCCTTGGATCCAGTGAAGGCGCATTCGACGACGTCGCCGTCGGCGGCGGCGACCAGCGCCTCGGCGAGCGTCGCCAGTTCGTCCGCCCCGGAGGGGACGTCGACGATCCGCCACGTCCGCCGCGCCGCCGCCTCGGGGCCCGGCGCCCTGCTGCTTCGTCGGTCTTCGCCCCCTTCCTGCCCGCGGATGCGACGCACCACCGGCCGCACGAAGAGACCAGCCACCAGGAGGACGAGGAGGAGGACGGGGACGACCCACGGCCAGCGCGGCGGCGCCTTCGGAGGCGGCGTCGGTGCCGGGCCGGCCGGCCGCTCGACGTCGATCTCGATGCCGGCCTCCTCGGCGACGGCGACCAGTTCGGAGACCAGTTCCGCGGGAAACTGATAGCGGTCCTCGGGACGCTTCTCCAGGAGCCGGCCCACGATCCGTTCCAGGGCCGGCGGGACGTCGGCCCGTTCGGCTCCGACCGACGGCGGCGCGCTTTGCTGGTGCTGGAGGAGCTTCTGGACGAGCGTCCCCTCGGCGAAGGGGGGATGGCCGGTGAGCATGAAGAACAGCGTGCACCCGAGCGAGTAGAGATCGCTGCGGACGTCGGCGGCGCGGGGGTCGCGCGCCTGCTCCGGCGAGATGTAGTCGAAGGTGCCGAGCGTCATGCCGCTGGCCGTGAGATCCGGGGCGCCGGCCGCCGTGGGGAGGCGAGCCAGCCCCATGTCGACCAGCCGCGCCCGCCCGGCGGGGGTGACGATGATGTTCGAGGGCTTGATGTCGCGGTGGACGACGCCTCGATCGGCCGCATGCCCCAGCGCCTCCGCCACCTGGGCGGTGAAGCGGAGCGCGCGGGGCACGTCGAGCGGGCCTTCGGCGAGGACGGTGTCGCGGAGGTTCGTCCCCTCGATGAACTCGAAGACGATGAAGTGCCAGCCGGCATCGGAGCCGACGGCGTGCACGCGGCCGATGTTCTCGTGATCCAGCCGCGCGGCGAGCTGCGCCTCGTTCTTGAAGCGCCGGAGCATCTCCGCGTCGGACGACTGCTGACGGGAGAGCACCTTCACCGCCACGACCCGGTCGAGGGTGGTGTCGACGGCGCGGAACACCGCCCCCATGCCCCCGCCGCCGACGAAGCGATCGAGTCGGTAGGGCCCGAGGGAGTGTCCCTGGAGCGCCTTGCCGATCTCCTCCATCGACGTGGCCACCACCGGCGGCGACGAACGGGACCCCGAGATCACGGTGCCGTCGTCGGCGCGCGACGCCTCCCCGCCGGACGGCGTGGGGCCGGGCTGGCCGTGTGGCTCGGGGGACGGGGAGCGGGTGGAGCCCATGGAAGGGGCATCGGAGCGGACGCCAGCCGGGCGCGAACGAGCCCCGCAGCCGGATTCCGACGGTGGCGTTTTCGATCGAACCCTTAGGATACCTGCGGCGGGCGACGCCCACCGGAACCGTCCACGGGCCGCGACGGACCGGTGTTTTCCAGTCGAGGAGACCATTCGATGCGCCTTTCGATTCCGCCGGATTCGATGTCCCCCGACGTCGTCGACGCATCCTCCGGCGAACGCCGACTCGGCCATGGATCGTTGCTGCGGAGGGTCGGCGGCACGGCGCTGCGGCTCGGCGTCGCCTTGGCGCTTTTGGGGCTCCTCGCGCTGTTGGCCCCCTGGGGCGTGGCCACCGCGATCGACATCCTCTGCGGCGTCGTCCTCGTCGCCGCGGGAGTGGGACAAGTGGCCTTGTCGGCATCGGCCTTCGATTGGCGCGGATTCTGGCTGGCGCTGCTCTGCGGCCTCCTGTCGCTCGCAGGGGGTGCGACCATGCTCGCCGTGCCCAGCGCCGGCGTCGGGGCGATCGTGCTGGTGGTGGGATTGGTCCTGGCGGCCGAGGCGGTGGCCAAACTCGCCGCGGCGTGGGCCCTGCGCGACGCTTATCCGGTCGGCTGGCTGCTCTTCGACGGCCTGCTCACCGCCGTCCTCGCCGGCGTTCTGCTGACCGCCCGCGGCGACGACACCGGCACGCTCCTGGGGATTCTGGTGGGGGTGAATCTCCTGTCGAGCGGACTCACCTTCGCGGCGACCGGTCTGACGCTGCGCCGGGGGGCGGAGCGGATCCGTTCCGGGGCGCCGTGAGGCGGAGGAACCGGGCGAGGAAGAACAATCCGGTGGCGATCATCCACGGCAGGTAGCCCGCCCACACGCCCGCCGCCCCCCAGCCGAGCCGGAAGGTCAGCCACCACACCGTCGGCAGGCTGAGCATCCAGTAGCAGACGAAGTTGGCGAGC
>CAWUOA010000339.1:0-3951 GCA_963923225.1 uncultured Planctomycetaceae bacterium | reverse complement strand
TCTCTGGTCTCGTGGGCTCGGAGATGTGTATAAGAGACAGGGGCGCGAGGGAATGGATCCATCCCGGCGACATGCGTGACGGGGGGGTGGGATGAGCGGGAACGCGGCGCCCGACACCGTCGCCCGCCCGGCCGGGCTTCTCGACCGCTTCGGCCGGGTCCACACCGACCTGCGCCTCTCGGTCACCGACCGCTGCACGCTCCGCTGCACCTATTGCATGCCGCTCGACGCGAGCTTCAAGGCGCGCGAGGAGTTGCTCACCTTCGACGAGATCGTCCGCGTGGTGGCGGCGGCGGCCCGGGCCGGCATCCGCACGGTGCGGCTCACCGGCGGCGAGCCGCTGCTCCGGGCCGGGCTTCCCGATCTGGTCGCCCGCCTCGTGGCGGTGCCGGGCATCGACGAAGTGGCGTTGACCACCAACGGCCTCCTCCTCGCCTCCCAGGCCGCTCCACTCCGCGCGGCGGGGCTGGGGCGCGTCAACGTCAGCCTCGACGCGATCGACGACGACGCCTTCCGTCGCATCGCCCGCGCCGACGGGCTCGACCGGGTCCTCGCCGGCCTGGCCGCCGCGCGGGCCGCCGGCTTCCCGACCGTGCGCGTCAACGCCGTCTCGGTGCGCGGGATCACCGAGGGGCAAGCGGTGAAGCTCGTACGCTTCTGCCGTGCCGAGGGGCACCACCCGCGGTTCATCGAGTTCATGCCGCTCGACGCCGAGTCGGGGTGGACGTCGGACCGCGTCCTCACCGGCGCCGAGGTGCGGTGCCTGCTCGAGGCGGCGTTCGGCCCGCTCGAGCCGGTGCCCGCGGCCGACCCCGGCCAGCCGGCGGTCGACTGGCGCTGGCCGGACGGCTCGCTCGTGGGGTTCATCGACCCGGTGTCGCGGCCGTTCTGCGACCGCTGCGACCGCCTCCGGCTCACCGCCGACGGGCAATTCCGCAACTGCCTCTTCTCGACCGGAGAGTGGGACGTCCGCGCCATCCTCCGCGACGGCCTCGGCGACGAGGAGGACCGCCTGGCCCGGCTGCTCGGCGAGTGCACGCTCGCCAAACGCGCCGCCCACGGCATCGGCGAGCCGGGGTTCGAGCGGCCGAGCCGGGCCATGTACCAGATCGGCGGATGATCCCGTGACCACCCCTGCACGCCGCTATCTCGACCATCCCGCCACCTCCTGGCCGAAGCCGGCGCCGGTGCTCTCCGAGATCCTCCGCGCCGTGCGCGACCTGGGGGGGGCCGCCGGGCGGGGCACGCACGGCGCGGCCCGGGCCGCCGACGACGTCCGGGCGCGGGCGCGGCGCGCGGCGGCGCGGATCGCCGGGGGGGCCGATCCGGCGCGCGTGGCGCTCGTCTCCGGGGCGACGCTCGGCCTCAACATGGCGATCCAGGGGCTGCTCCGTCCCGGCTGGCACGTGATCGCCACCGCGGCCGACCACAACGCCACGCTGCGGCCGCTCCACCGCCTCGTCGAGCGCGGCGTCGTCGAGCTCACCGTCGTCCCTTGCGACGGCGGCGGACGGGTCGATGTGGGGGCGATCGAGGAGGCGTGGCGGGCCGGCACGCGGGCGGTGGTGTTCAGTCACGCCTCGAACGTCACCGGCACCCTCCAGGATGCCGCGGCGATCACGGCCGTCGCGCGGCGGCGCGGGGCGATCACGATCCTCGACGCGGCGCAGACCGCGGGAATCGTGCCGCTCGACGTCGGCGCCGACGTCGTCGTCGCCCCCGGACACAAGTGGCTCCAGGGGCCGCAGGGGGTGGCGCTGGTGTCGGTGCGCGAGGGGCTCGAGCCGGAGCCGCTCGTCCAGGGAGGGACCGGTTCGGAGAGCGGGTCGCTCACCATGCCCGCGGCGCTGGTCGAGCGGATGGAGGCGGGTACGCCCGATCTGGGTGCGCTCGCCGGGTTCGTGGCCGCGGAGGAGTGGCTCCGGGCGTACGGCACGGCGCTGCCGGCCCACGGCAAGAGGCTCGCGGCGGCCTGCCGCGCGGGGCTCGACGCGATCGACGGCGTGCGCACGATCGGCGGCGGGGGCGACGGGCCGCCGATTGTGGCCTTCACGGTCGAGGGCTATGATCCGGCCGAGGTCGCCGTGCTCCTCGAGCAGCTGGCGGGCGTGGAGGCGCGGGCCGGGCTGCACTGTGCGGCGCTGGTCCACGACTGCCTGGGCACCGCCCCCGGCGGTACGGTGCGCGTCGGCTTCGGCCCCTTCAACACCCCCGCCGACGCCCGTGCCGTGGCGGCCGCGGTGGCCGAGATCCGCGGCGTGCCGGCGCCCGTGGTCGCTTTCGACGATTCCCCTTCCGAGGTGCCTCCATGGCAGACGTGAACGACGGACCGTGGTACGCGGGGGGCCTCCGCTTCTCCTGCACGCAATGCGGCGACTGCTGCTCCGGCGCCGAGGGCTACGTGTGGGTGAACCAGGAGGAGATCGACGCGTGCGCGGCGCGGGTCGGCCTGTCGCCGTCGGTCTTCGAACGCCGCTACGTCAAGCAGGTGGGGGTGCGGCGCTCGCTCAAGGAGCGTCCCGGCGGCGATTGCGTCCTCCTCGACGAGAAGACGCGGAAGTGCCTGGCCTACGACGAGCGGCCCCGGCAGTGCCGCACCTGGCCCTTCTGGGATTCGAATCTCCGCTCGCCGCAGGCGTGGGCGGAGGCGGCGGAAGCCTGCCCGGGGTGCAACCGGGGGGATCTCGTGCCGCTCGAGCAGATCAAGCTGCAGGCGTCGAAGATCCGCGTGTAGCGTTCACGCGGCAAGGTCGCGCGGCCGCACCGTCGCGCCTCCGCGCTCGTCGACCGGCATGCCGGCCAATCGCGGACGAAGCCCTCGGGCCGAGCGTCCGCGCTCGTTTGCTGGACGGAGGCCTACGGCCGAGCGTCCGCACGCGTTCAGCCCGTCACAGGACGCCGCCGTGGGTCCGGTAGAGCGTCATGTGCGACGGCTGGTCGAGGAACCAGATCCGCTCCCACTCGTCGGTGATGGCCCGCAGGTCCTCCGACGTGAAGATGAGCTGCTGGGCACGCCGCAGCGGGTCGCCGGAGTAGATGGGGATGAGGCAGCCGGTGCTCGTGGAGAGCGCCATGGCCGCGAACAGCATCCAGCACAGCTTCCTCATCACTCGTCCTCCGTGACTCCGTGTCGACCGCTCCGCGGGCGGCGAAGGGGGCGGACATCCTGTCCTTCCCTCGGGCCCGATCGATCCCTCTCCAACCGCCCGCGCCGGCCGGTCAGGCCCCGGGGCCCGGCTCGGCCGGAAGTGTCGGCTGCGGGCCGTCCTCGGCACCGCCTCCTCGTGTTCCCTTTTCCGCCTGCTCCCTGGCCTCGTAGGCCGCCCAATCGAAGTTGCCGACCGCGGCCTCCATCTCCTTGCCAGGCTTGAACGTCACGACGCTCTTCGCCTGCACCGGCACCTTTTCGCCGGTGCGCGGGTTGCGGGCCATCCGCGCTTCCCGCCGCTTGATCTGGAACACCCCGAAGTTTCTCAGCTCGATCCGCCCCTCACGGACGAGCGCCTCGATGAGGGCGTCGAACGTGCGTTGCACCAGTTCCTTGGTGCGAAGCTGGGGAAGATCGATCTGCTCGGCAATCGTCCGGACGATGTCTTTCTTGGTCACGGCTCCGACGCTCCGTCCGTTGCGGGTCCCCGCGGGCCCGCGAGGGCCACGACCGGATTCCACCCCGTCAGAAATCGTCACAAGCCTAGGAATGGCAAGCACTAATGTCAACCTGGCAGACTCCCGGCAGCGTGTGCCGTCGATCCACCATGCGGGGATGATCGACCGTCACGACCGGCAAACTTGATTCAACCCGGAGTTTTTTCGGGAACCCCTCCCCGGGCCGGGGAAAACGCCGCTGCCTGCTACACTCGACCCGGTCCCCGGTCGGCCGGGGAGACGATGCCCCCGATGCCCCGGGCCCCCCGGGGCTGTCTCTTATACACATCTGACGCTGCCGACGAT
>CAWUOA010000338.1:0-3963 GCA_963923225.1 uncultured Planctomycetaceae bacterium | reverse complement strand
CTATGACCCCCAGCTTGTCGAGCTGGTGCTCTAACCAACTGAGCTAATCGCCCGCTCAATGGACTCTCAGGAGTGTGGCCCGCGGAACGGGGTCCGTCAAGGAACGTCGGCCGGCCGGCCCCGGCGGGCGGGGGAATCGGGCTCGGCCACGCTTCCGCGGCCCGACGCGGCCCGGAGCCAGTCGACGAGCAGGTCGCGGGCCTCCGGGGGGATCGCGTGGCCGCCGCGATGGTTGAAGAGGCCCGTCCAGGGGCGCGGCTCGAGGAGCCTCCCGGCCTCGAGGGCCCGCTCGATCGTCGGCCAGGAGCGGTCGCCGTCGGCGGCCCCCGGGCCCGCCTCCCCCCCCAGCACGAGCAGGCCGCGCGGCAACGCCATGGCGACGAGCTCCGCATGATCGCGCTCGAACCCCTCGGCCCGGGCGTCGGCTCCCAGGTACCAGGGGGCGTCCCAATTGGAGAAGGGGATCGCCACGCCCCCTTCGCTCGCCACGGCTCCCTGCACACGCTCGTCGAAGGCGGCGAGATAGAGGGCTTCCTTGGCGCCGAGCGAATGGCCCGCCGCGACGATCCGCGCGGCGTCGACGCCGTCGATCCGGGAGAGGACGTCGACGGCGCGGAGGCCGTCGTGGAGGAGCTTCCGCATCCCGCGGGCGCCGGGGTGACGGGCCGCGAGGCGGGCCACGGCGCCATTCGTGTCGAGGGCGTGCGCGGCGTCGCCGTTCCAGAGCCAGCAGCGCGGACAGAGCACCGTGAAGCCGGCGTCGACGAGCCAGGCGCCGATCGCGGCGGGAGCCTCCGCCTCCTCCGAGGCGACTTCGTCGATGCTCCGCGCCACCGTGGAATGGAAGACGACGGCGCCGGGGCGGCCTCCGGCGGGCACGGGGCCCGCGGGCTCGAGGAGCCAGGCCTCCACCTCCTCGTCGGGCTCGGTGGCGTAGGCGACGAGGCGGCGACGGCAGCGCTTCCCGGGCGTGTCGGCGATGACACGGAAGCGGTCGTCGACCGGCCCGACCTCCCACGGCCCGAGGAATCCGAGCCACGCGGCACGCAGCTCCGCGCGGCGCTCGAGCCAGGCGTCCCAGGAATCGATCGAACTGCCGTCGGGGCGCGCGAGGAGCGACGGCGGCGTGGTGCCGGCGGGCCCGCGCGGCACGTCGGCCGGCGGCCGCTGGATCTCGGCGACGCGCGGCTGGGCCACGGCCTCGGCCGGCCCGTCGCCGCGTGCCCCGCGCGGCAGCACCGCGGCGAGGGCGGCCGCGGCCAGGAATCGGCGGCGAGAGTCCATCGAATCCTCCCGGCGGTGGATCGAGTGGGCCACGGCGGGCTACCGCACCGGCGCCGGCTCGCCCGGCTTGCCGGCGGTGCGCGGCGCGACTTTGTCCGCGAGGATCGCCGCGACGACGGTCCGCAGCGACGTCTCCCACCACGTGTCGAGGGCGGCCGGCAGCGCGGCCACGGCGGCCGCGTCGCTGCCGCTCCGCTTCAGCTCGTCGACGAAGGGGGCGACGAGGGCGCCGTCATGGCCGGCGAGCCGGGCGATCGCGGCGGTCTCCTCGTCGGTGAGCGAGCGGAGGAGGGCGACGAGCGTCGAGTCGAGTCCCTCGGCCGCGAGGCCCGCGAGCAAGGGCCGGCAGTCGGCGTGGAAGGCCTCGGTGGAGAGCCGTTCGGTGCCGCGCCGCGCGAGCGTGACGGCCATCAGCGGCAGCGGCACCCCCGACGCGGCCACGAGGTGGGCGATCGGGCCGGCGGTCTCGGAGGTCATGAAGGCCGACAGTTCCTCGAGCGCCGCCGGATCCTGCGCGAGGCCCAGCGTCGCCAGGCGCACGAGCCCTGCCGGCCAGCTGTCCCGGCCGCAGTCGCGCTCCACGATCCGCCAGGCCCGCCCCGCGGCGAACCGGCCGGCGAGCATGATCGGGTCGCCCGTGGGCTTCTCGGCGGGGATCTCGATGGTCTCGCGGTCGTCGTCCGCCTCGCCCATCGCGGCGGCGACGGCGCGGTCGACAGGCGCCAGGGCGCCGGAGCCGGCCGCGCGGCGGGCGGCGCGGAGGAGGGGCCCGTAGCGTTCGCGCAAGGTGCCGAATCCTTCGTCGATGCCGGCGGCGCGGAAGGCGCGCTCGAAGGCCGTCGCCGCGGCGTCGTCGGTGAAGAAGGCCACGGCGGAGGAGACGAGCGCGTCCGGATCGGCCCGGTCGTCGCCCGCGGCGGCTTCGAGCTTCGCGCACTCGGCTTCGAAGGGTCCTTCGCGGGACTCCAGCGCCAGCGTCGACTCCGAGTTTCCGAACGACACGAGCTTCCCCGTGGCCTCCTCGAACCGGGCGGTCCAGTCGTCACCGGCGACGACCATCTCGCTCCCTTCCCAGCGGACGGCCGGGCTCCCCTCGTGCACCACCGCGAGGCAGGCCACCGGATCGACACGCAGTCCGATGTCGAACGCCGTCGATCGGCCGCCGGGCCGCGACTCGAAGCCGAGGCCGAGGGTGAGATTGCGCTGGTAGGCGGGGGGGGCGTCCTTGGCGGCCTCGGGCTTGCGGGCGAGCGACAGCCCCACGTTGGCCGTCATCCGCTGGTCGGCCGGCAGCGGGATCACGAACTGGCCGGCCGAGTGCGGGAAGAACCACGAAAGCCCGTCGCGCGTGACGAGCGCCCCGCAGGCATCGGCACTTCCCGGCAAGGCCGCCAGGAGCAGGCCGTGGTCGCGCGAGAGGACGAGCTCGCCAGCGGCCTTCGCGCCGGCCACGCCAGAGTCGCGGGTCCAGGTGGCGACCAGATCGCCACCGCCGCCGAGCGCCTCGCCGATCCAGCGGCGGAAGCGGAGCATCGTCGCCTCCGCGCGCGACGGTGGCGTGCCGAAGGGGGTGGCGGCGGCGTAGTCCTCGAGCGCGAAGCGGACGATCACGCCGGGCACGCCGTCGGGGCCGGCGGGGACTTCCTCGATCGCCGGGTCGCAGGTGACGAACCGGCCCGACTCGTAGAGCGTGCGCCGCCATGCCGTCTGGTCGCGCTCCGTCACCGGCCCGCCGACGACGATGCCGAGCTCGGTGGTGAGCGTGTCCTTCGAGACGCGCGAGCCGGGGGCGAGCACGACGTCGCGGAGGACCGACCGCGGCGGAAGATCGGTGCCGGCGACGACGAGCACCGCCGTGCCCGGCTCGGTGCCGGGCTTCACCGCCACCTCGAGGCTGGCGCTGCCCGGGGCGATCCCGGAGCGGGCGGCCGCGGTCAGGCTGGCGAGCCCGCCGAAGAGCCCGGCCGGCTTCTTCGTGTCGAGGAGTTTGGCGGAGGCGAAGTAGCCCTGCTCGCGGAGATGGCGGGCGATCGCCGCGCGGATCTCCGCCAGACGCACCGGATCGAAGGGAGCCGGCTCGCCGCGCGACCACAGGGGGGGCTCCATCCGCACCGGGCGGCCCTGGTCATCGACGAACTTCTCCCCTCCCCAGCCGTCGCCCCCCTCCACCGCGACGGCGATGGCGCCGGCGGGGGCACGCTGTCCCTGGAGACAGCGCGAGAGGCTGGCGGTGAGGTCGGCAGGGAATCCGCGGATCTCGATGCCTGCCGCCGTGCTCCGCGGCCCCTCCACGACGTCGACGACGATCCGCTCGCCGCTCCCCGCGCCGGTGGGCTCGATCGACGCCACCACCTTCGGCGCCTCGAATCCCACGCGCTCGAGCGCCAGCGTCGTCTTGCGGGCGAGTGCCGAGAGAAAGAGCTTGCGGTTGCCCTGGGGGCGGGAGACGAGCAGGAGGTCGTCGTCGTCGGCAAGCGCCCGGGCGAGCGCGTCGGGGTCGACGGTCTTGGTGCCGCGGACGGCGATCCCGTCGGAGAGCGCCACCCCCCCCATCGGCTCGGCCCGCGCCGTCGTTGACACGAGCGTCTGCGCCAGAAGCACCAGTGCCAGCGCGAATGGTGCCAGAGGGGCGCGGAGCAGGGGCGCGGCGGGGCGCGGCATGACGGGGCCCTCGGGGGG